>NZ_JAKEVK010000022.1:0-42334 GCF_022398435.1 Pseudoalteromonas sp. Isolate6
TATTTATTTTTAACCATTTATTGGCTAACTTTAAAAGCAGATTATTCAAAGGCGATGAACTTACCGTAGGAGCTCAGCTTAATTCATGCTGCAAAAAAGCCTCTCAAAAAAATTGCTCACCAATGTGCTGTCGGTTTACTTCCTTCTAACCTTTGTCGTCACATGTGGTCAAATCATTGCTGAATACGTCAATACCAAAGACTATATTCGTAATGAACTTACCATGCTGCAAAAAACCTTTAGCCGAAGCTTGACCCGCGCTATTTGGGAACTTAATACAAAGCAAACTGTTACTACAGCAGAAGGCTTGCTCGCGATCCCTATGATCGAAGGGATTATTGTACGTGATGACAGTGGGGAAATTATTTCACAACTCGGTCGCTCGTTAGATATTCACGAACTTTACAGTCAGCAGCTTGTTCAAGAAGAAGCAATAATTGAAGATACGCCATCCGGTTTGTTTGGTTACACCTTTCCGTTGATTTTTGAATTCTCGGGACGCGCAACGCAAGTCGGTGACGTGACACTATTCTCTAGTCGAGAGGTCGTCTTTAGTCGCATCATGATCTCAATTTACTTTTTGATAGGCAATGCAATGATAAAGACAACGTTCTTGATCATTCTATTTTTAATTGCCTTTAGAAAGCTACTTACTGAACCGCTAACCGATCTCACCGAGCAAATAGAAGATTTTGAAGTCGACAACGTTGATGGTCATAAGATTGATATCGGAACCAAAGAGCGCAACGAGCTTAAGATCATGGAAGAGGCGTTTAATAAGCTGATTGACAAGGTCTCTGAATATCGGAAAAAACTCGATCAAACTCAAAAGGAGCTGCTGATCAGCAATGAAAAGCTTGATCAACATAATATTCAGTTGGAGCAAGAGGTCGCACGGAAGACCTCAAACCTTAGCCAAGCGATGATGGATCTCCAGCAACAAAAGTATGAATTAGAAAAGCAGAAGTTAACGCTCACAGAAGAAATTGATTTAAGAAAACAAACAGAAGAAGAGCTACTAACAAAACAAAAAGAGCTTGAGAAATACGTAGATGAGCTGAATATGGCACAAGAGCGCTTAGTGGGCTCTGAAAAAATGGCGGCACTCGGCGGCCTTGTTGCCGGTATTACGCACGATATTAATACTCCTGTTGGTATTGGCGTGACTGCGACGTCGTTCTTGCAGGAGCGCTTAGATCAGCTTGAAGCGGCGTACAACGGAAAAACCTTATCACCAAAAGCGTTAGAAGAATTCATTAGTGAAGCAAAGCAAAGTGCTAGCCTACTTACCACCAATTTAGACCGCGCCTCAGAACTCGTGGCGAGTTTTAAACAAATTGCAGTCGATCAGGCCAGTGAAGCGATTCGTACCATTAACTTTAAACAATACCTCGGTGAAGTGATCCGCTCATTACACCCAAAATTGAAGAAAACTCATCATCAAGTGAATATTGAATGCCCTGAAAACATGACACTAAACTTACCAGCGGGAGCAATTAGTCAAATATTCACGAACCTGATCATGAACTCTTTGATCCATGGTTTTGAGAATCAAGAGCAAGGCCAAATTGATATTAAAATTAAAGAAGACAACGGTATGGTAAATATCGTCTACAAAGACAACGGCAAGGGCGTAAGTAAAGCCCAACTAGACCGGTTGTTTGACCCCTTCTTTACGACCAAACGCGATCAAGGTGGCAGTGGGCTTGGTACCCATATTACCCTAAACCTCGTAAAACAAACCTTGAATGGGGATATCGAAGTAAATAGTGAAGAAGGCAAAGGGCTCACCTACTACATCAGCTTCCCAAAAGACTTACAAAAGCCAATGGCGATGTTTAGCTAACCACACGACAAGCGTCCAATACGCCAAGCTGCAAAGTGGCGTATTGGCGCAAGATACCTTCCCCACCACCAAACATCATCTAGTGGAATACAAGCTGTGACCTTTTTGCTATGATGACCGCAATTTTATTCCAGACGGGCATATTTCTATGTGGTTCAGTAACTTAATCTGCTACAAATTCAAACAAGATGTAACTTACGCACAAGAAGATTTCGAAAAAGCACTCGAACAGGATATTTTTCGTCCTTGTGGTAGTCAAGACATGACCACTTTTGGCTGGACTAAAGCTTTTGGCAAACATGGCCAAATGCTTTCACATTTCTCACAAGACAGTATCTTAGTTTGTGCTAAGCGCGAAGAAAAGGTGCTTCCTGCAGCCGTAGTCAATGAAATGGTCGCCGAAAAAATTGAGCAAATAGAGCAGCAAGAAAATCGTCCAGTAAAGAAAAAAGAAAAAGACGATATTAAAGAAAATATCCTAGCGACTTTATTACCTCAAGCGTTCAAAAAATCGAGCCTACAATTTGCTTTTATCGACCAAAAATCAGGTTGGGTTATTGTAAATAGTGCTAGCTTCAATAAAGCGGAAGAACTACTTGCACTACTGCGTAAGTCTTTGGGCACGCTTCCTGTTGTACCTGCGTTTGCAAACTATGATTTAGACTTACAGCTAACACACTGGCTCACCGAGTTTAGTACACCTGAAGGCTTTGCAATAGGCACCGACGCTGAGTTGCAAGAGCCAGACGACAACGGTGCTCAAGTCAAGTTAAAACAACATGACCTTTCATCAGACGAAATCAAAACGCACCTAGAAAACGGTAAGCGTGTGACTAAACTCGCGTTAGATTGGCGTGAGCGCGTGAAATTCGTTTTACAAAACGATGGTACGTTAAAGCGTTTAAGCTATGCAGAAGCACTTAAGGACCAGAATGCGGATATTCCGAAAGAAGATCTAGCCGTTAAACTTGATGCTGACTTTATTTTGGTCTCGGAAGAAATCAAAGAGTTGTTAGAAGATCTAACCAAAGGCCTTGGTGACGACGAAAGCCTAGAGTCTTAATCTTAGAGTCATCATCCAGAGCTTGTTGAGCTTTTGATACGAAAAATTGATAGCGGATATAGCTATCAATTTTTCTTTATCCAGCTCAATACTCTATCTTCACAAGGTTACTTTGTGCCAATAGCGAACGGACTGCACGCACTCAAGTGCGAGCGTATAGTTACTGGCTCGCCACTTTATTTGCACTAACCAACGCATTTGTAGCGCTTTATTTACTCTTCAATGGCATGATAGGAATCCGGCTTTGGCAGTAACGCTTTGCTAACCTGAATTTCAGGCATCGAAGACAATTTACATCAGTAGTCCGATACCCGAAGCAGTAATAAGTACAATTAAACGGAGTTTTACGCGCGTGAATGTAAAAAGCATTTCATTGGCTTTAATAGTAGTGATAATTTGGGGGCTTAACTTTTCGGTCATTAAATTTGGCCTAGCAGAGTTGCCTCCTATTTTATTTTCAGGCTTGCGTTTTTTGGTAGTCGCGATCCCTGCAGTATTCTTTATTCCTTTTCCTAAAACGTCGGTATGGAACGTACTCAGTGTTGGGCTATTTTTAGGTGTGCTTAAGTTTAGCTTGCTGTTTATTGCGATGGAATCAAATGCGTCAGCTGGCATTGCTTCTTTGCTGCTACAAGCCCAAGTCATTTTCACGATTTTGCTAAGTGTATTGTTGTTAAAGGAAACCATGAATCGCTTTCAAATGGTGGGGATCAGCATCGCAACGTTTGGCTTTAGTTTGTTTTTTATCAACTCGTCTGGGTCAACGACGATATTGGGCGCGGTGCTCATTCTGTTCGCGGCATTATTTTGGTCGTTTTCAAACCTCATCATGAAGCGCCTGAAAAGCGTTAATTTACTCCATTTTATTGTTTGGGTAAGCCTTGTGCCGCCATTGCCACTTTTTACACTGTCTTATTTTATTGAAACTGACTCTCCATTGACCTTACTACTGAACACCACAACACAGTCTTGGTTATCCATTGCCTATGTGGGTTATATCTCGACACTGATTGCATTCGCAATATGGGGTTGGCTACTTAAAAATCACAAGGCCGCAGCAGTAACGCCTTTTGCTTTATTAATCCCTATTGTCGGCATTATAGGTTCAGCCTTATTACTTAATGAGCAGTTGATGCTAATGGAAGCTATTGGGGCTGGTTTTATTTTATGTGGCTTAACGATTTCAGTTACAGGTGCTCGGATAAGCAAAATATTTAGAAAGCCCCGAGCCGAGGTTTTGCCCTAAACGCCAAAGACCTCAACAGAGGTCTTTGTATTCAAAGGAAGCAAAAGGCACTAGGCAAACATTGTTTTGACGTCTTCGAGTACACTTAAATAAGTATCATCGGCAAACATGTTCACCTCCTTAATAACCCCCTTTTCTTCATACTGTTTTAATGCTGCGGACTTATCAGACACCTGTAAAATACCTTCTACGATTGCACCCACACGAATAAAGTCGACATAACAAACATGTTCAGGCCGATAATTAGGATTTGCCCAGCTTTCTGCGACCTCAACAAACTCGTCGGTGAATTCCCACTCACGCATTATTGCTCCACCTATCTTACCGCCTAATTTCTGGATGGCATGGGCCAAAAAGCTTGGGTTGGCAAACACTTCAGGGTGGCGTTCAGCCTCTGTCAAAATAGGTAAAACACCGATATTGAACACCAAAGAGGCCAACGTGATTGTATCTCTGTTGAGCGAAGTGTGCTTATTGACACGGAGATAAAAGTCCATTGTCGTTATCGCTTGGCAAGCGACTTTTAACGTCTTCTGCCAAGCTTTGTCCATGTATGTCTTGATGAGTTTGTTATTAGAAACAAATAACTGCTCCATTGCCATTGCAGTAGCAATATTCTTGATTTGCCTAAGGCCAATTCGGGTTACCGCTTGGTTTAGGGTATTCACCTTCACCGAACGGCCCATAAAAGCGCTGTTGGCAACTTTTATCATACGCGCAGCAAGAGCTGGGTCATGAGAAATAACGTCAGCCATCTGCATCAGGTTAATTTCAGGATCATCTGCCGCTTGCCTAACACGCACTGCAATTTCAGGTAATGTCGGCAATACCAAGGTGTCGTTATTGATCCTATCAGTTAGAATCGTGAGCAAAGCATTTTCTGTAGACATGAAACCAAATCCCTTAATAACTGAATAAAAGACCCGACTGCAAACGTAAGTTTATAGCAAAAGTAGGCACTGCGCTTGCTGGTGGTCACACTGCTGATTTTTAGTATCTATGTCGTAAGTATTGTCTAACTTTCGGATAAAGTTAAGAAAATCTAGGAAAATAATATTTTATTTATATACCCTCAATAATTAGCAAGTTAGAATTCAAAGCATACCGTACTTTGCGGCACGCTTTATCGCAAAAATACTGAAAATGACCCCAAATGGGGTGCAAATGGTAACCTTTCACGTTAACTGCGGCTTACGTACCACATACCAGTCTAAGTTAACTAAGCATAGTGATACAAAATCGTGTAAGGTGATCGCCACATAATTAAGACAACAAGGGAGCATTATGAAACACTCTATGATTTCAGTTGCAATCGCGCTTGCAACAGGTCTCACCCTAACAGGCTGCTCTGAGCCATCCACTTCTTCTGAAAAACCTAGCTCACAAACTAAACAAGTACAAAAAGATGCCAAGCAATCAGGCTATAAGCTGGTTAATGCATCTCAAGAGCGGCTAGATATTTATACCCCAGTAACGCTAGAAACAGACTTAAGTCACCTAAGCGATAATCAGAAAAAGATGCTAGCTTTACTCATCGACGCTTCGGCTATTATGGATGATTTATTTTGGCAACAAGCGTTCGGCGAAGACAAAGCAACATTCCTAAGCAAAATCTCAGACGAAAAAGTACGCCAATTCGCGGACATTAACTATGGGCCTTGGGATCGTTTAAATGGCGACCAAGTTTTTCTTTCTGGCTTTGAAGAAAAAGCACTGGGCGCGGAGTTTTACCCAAGCGACATCACCAAAGATGAGCTAAATAACGCCGATGTAAAAGATAAATCAGGACTTTATTCTCTTATCCGCCGCGATGAAAACGGCAAGCTATACAGCACTTCTTACTCATCCGCATATAAAGCAGAGTTGGATAAAGCCGCAGCGCTATTACGCCAAGCAAGTAAACTGGCACAAGACAAAGAGTTTGCAAATTACTTAAACTTGCGCGCAGATGCATTAGTCAATAATAGCTACCAAGCGTCTGACTTTGCTTGGATGGACATGAAGAATAACCCGATTGATGTGGTGATTGGCCCAATTGAAACCTATGAAGACCAGCTATTTGGCTCTCGCGCCGCTTTTGAATCTTACGTTCTAGTTAAGGACTTGGCGTGGAGTGAGCGTCTCGCTAAGTTTGCCGCTTTTTTACCTGAGCTACAAACTGGCTTGCCAGTTGATGATAAATACAAGCAAGAAGTGCCAGGCTCTGATGCCGACCTAAACGCATATGACGTCATTTATTATGCAGGCCACTCAAACGCTGGTAGTAAAACCATTGCGATTAACCTGCCAAATGACGAAGAGGTGCAACTCCAAAAAGGCACGCGTCGCCTACAGCTTAAAAACGCTATGCGCGCAAAATTCGATAAGATCTTAGTACCGATCGCTGATCAACTTATCGTCCCGGAGCAACGTAAGCACATCACCTTTGATGCTTTCTTTGCTAATACCATGTTCCATGAAGTCGCCCATGGACTAGGTATTAAGAATACCATTACAGGTAAAGGTACTGTGCGCCAATCACTGCAAGAACACGCCAGTGCACTTGAAGAAGGTAAAGCCGATATTCTAGGCCTATACATGGTTGAGCAACTACTTAAAAAAGGCGAGATCACCGAAGGTACGCTTGAGGATTATTACATCACCTTTATGGCTGGTATCTTCCGCTCAGTACGTTTTGGCGCATCCAGTGCACATGGTAAAGCGAACATGATCCGCTTTAACTTCTTTAAAGAAGAAGGCGCATTTTCTAAAAACACGGACGGTCTATATCAAGTGAATATGGAGAAGATGGGCGCAGCGATGGAGAAACTGTCTAACCTTATCCTAACGCTACAAGGTGACGGCGACTATCAAAAAGTCGATCAACTGATCGCCACGCACGGCGATATCAAAGCAGAACTACAAAAAGACCTAGATAAGCTTTCTAAAGCGAACATTCCTGTTGATGTTACCTTTAAGCAAGGTAAGCAGGTGCTAGGACTCTAGTACTAACAAGCGCACCATGCCATAGTGACTGAAGCGCAAGCTAAACGCCTATGGCATGACTTACCCCATTACACTGCAAGTTAAATAAAAATCGCGACATCACCTAAAGTAAACTAGGAACAAGGCCGATAGAAAACAAACATTGTGTTAAAACAAAAAGGAGTTTTTATGACAATGAACTTTCGCATCCATTCTGCATCACTGACTATGGCACCCGCAAAGCCTGCTGCTACACAAGTGAAAGCAGCGTCAGAAGCTGCTACCCCTAAGGGGGATGAAGTACAACAACCATCAGACAAGTCAAATGCTATTGCAGCCTACACTGGTGATATTCCCAATAGTTCACCTTACAATGCACTATTAAACCCAGAAGGTTTTGATTTTGACAATATGTCCCTCAATGAATTTTACGATGTTGTTGATGCGATTCGAACCTTAGAGTTTGATATAGAACGTACTAGTGGTAATACGGGAAGTTTACGTGATACATTTTGGCATGATGTGATGTCTGTTAAGGGCTCTTTGGAAGGTGTAAATTATGAGAAGCAAGGAATAAAGCCTGACGAAAAAATCAACATTTCACAATTTTATGGGCAGTCAGTAGATGAAGCCAGAAATATGGAAGAAGAGAACTACCGCTCTTTTCATGGTGTATTAGGGTATGCTCAAGAGCAACAAGAAACTGTAGCGCTCATCACTTCCGAATCTTTTATTAAAGAATATCAAGAAAAAGCAATCAGCTTTTTAAAAAGCCAAGAAACTCAACTAATTGATACGCAGGCTTAAGTAGCCTGCGTAATATTGAATTAATTCTCTCGGTATTCGTAACGTACACCACCACGAGTGCCTGTACCACCGCCATTATTCATTAACGCTAAGCGATAGTTACCACGAGGTAGATATCTACCAATATGCGTGCCTCGGTCAATTATTTTGCTATCACGATATAAAATTAGCTCCATATCATGGCCGTCATAGTTTTTCTCTATGGTGAAGAAGTAAGAGTTGCAGCTAATACTGGCGCTAGAAAAGCGAGTTAGGGTAACTTCTTGGCCCACTTTAGCGCTCTTATATCTGGTGTACTTATAAGTCTCACAGCGCCCTCGATTAACACCCTGCTCACCCACCTCCATATTTTCTGCGCTTATCACGACGCCTTGCTGCGAGCTCAACTCACCTTCCGCGAGAGCATAAGACATAGCTGAAGCGCCAACCAAAGAAGCAAGCACAATTGATTTAAATAGATTAGTAACTTTCATAATATTCCTTTGTTTTAGAAGTTATTCTTATTTGGCTTGAGCTGGAAAAGAGAGGTAAAGCTATTATGGAACACCTTTCAAATCCCTTTTACAGAAACAAACTCAATGAAACTTTAATCGACCCTCGTCCCTAATACAATACTTATCTATTCAAAACTCGCTTTTAGCTGCTCAACTTCCTCATCACTATAGGGTTTTGCTGGATAGAGTCCCCAAACCGGTTTTGGCCATGCAATATCGGTTTTAAATCGCGCGATGTGGTGCACATGTAGTTGTGGCACCATATTACCAAGCGCAGCCACGTTTAATTTATCTGGGGTAAAGGTGTCTTGCAACAAACGACTGAGCTTGGCCGATTCTTGCCAAAATTGAACTTGCTGCGACTCAGGTAAATCAATAATTTCTTTCGCGCCCACAATCCTAGGTACTAAGATAAACCAAGGGTACTGAGCATCATTCATTAACAACACACTACACAACGGCCACTCGGTAATTAGGATACAGTCTCGTTGTAATTCTTTGGCTAATTCAAATGACATAGTGAACTTCTTTAAATCCGATTTACTCGGCACTCTATCCGAATTTGTTGCTATTGCAAAGTAGCTTCATTACCATCCAATCAGACTTTAAAAATATAACAAGGTGGCTACCGTGCACTCTCGCATTAAACACTA
Organism: Pseudoalteromonas sp. Isolate6; assembly: GCF_022398435.1. Classification (NCBI taxonomy): domain Bacteria; kingdom Pseudomonadati; phylum Pseudomonadota; class Gammaproteobacteria; order Alteromonadales; family Pseudoalteromonadaceae; genus Pseudoalteromonas; species Pseudoalteromonas sp. Isolate6. Next base: position 9,074 of record NZ_JAKEVK010000022.1, read on the forward strand.
CACCATCGCTCTTCCATTAGCACTTGCCTCTGTCACCGCTAGCGCAGAGCAACTAACGCTAGAGCGACTTTTTGACGACCCGTCTCTTTCAGGTAAAGCGCCTGTAAAACTGCAATTTTCTCCTGACGGTTCTCGTGTTACTTATCTTCAAGGTAAAAAAGAAGACTATAACCGTTACGACCTTTGGGAATACAATCTAAAAGACAATACCAACCGCTTGTTGGTAGATTCTGCAGCGCTATTTTCTGGCCCAGAGAACCTCTCAGATGAAGAAAAAGCACGACGTGAGCGTCAACGTATTTTTGGCCGTGGTATTTTAGAATACAAATGGTCAAAAGATGGCAAAGCGCTACTTTTCCCACTCAATGGCGACTTGTACTACTATGAAATCGCTTCAGGTAAGAGCAAGAAACTAACGGAAACTGAAGCATTCGAAACCGATGCTCGCTTCTCACCAAAAGGTAACTTTGTTTCATTTATTCGTGAGCAAAACCTCTATACCATCAATCTCAAGTCAGGCAAAGAAACGCAATTAACTAAAGACGGCGGTGGCGTAATTAAAAACGGCATGGCTGAGTTTGTTGCCCAAGAAGAGATGAGCCGCATGACAGGTTACTGGTGGTCGGGTGATGAGCAACAAATTGCTTTTACTCGCATTGATGAAAGCCCAGTTCAAGAAGCCATTCGTAACGAAATCTATGCCGAAGAAGTCAAGCTATTCAATCAACGATACCCATACACCGGGACTGCTAACGTTGAGATTGAATTAGGTGTTGTAAAGATCAATGACCAAAAGGTGGATTGGATTGATCTAGGCGAAGATAAAGACATTTACATCGCCCGTGCAAACTGGTTGAAAGACAACAAAACATTGTCATATCAGTGGCAAAATCGCTCACAGCAAAAACTGGAACTGCGCTTTTACGATACTAAAAGCAAAAAACAGCAAGTCGCCCTAACCGAAACCAGTGATACCTGGATTAACCTGCATTTTGACCTTGAGTTCTTAAAAGACAAAAAGCATTTCGTTTGGGCATCTGAGCGCGATGGCTTTAAACACCTTTACCTGTACAGAACCAATGGCCAACTTGTGCGCCAAATCACTAAAGGCGATTGGATTGTTGAAAGCCTTCAGGGCATTGATGAGAAAAAAGGTATCGTATACTTCTCTGGCCGCAAAGACACGCCGCTCGAAAGCCACCTATACAGCGTACCACTTTTTAAAGATGGTGAAGCAAAACGTATTACCGAAAAAGGCAGCTATCACAGTGTTGTACTGGCGAAAGATAACCGTACCTTTATCGATAAAAGCTCTTCTGTAAACCGTCCACCAGCCGTTGCGCTACGCAAAGTGAATGGAGACTTTGTTACTTGGCTTGAAGAAAATGCGCTGAATAACGAACATCCGTTAACGCCTTATTTGAGCAATCTAGCTACGCCAGAATATGGCACGCTTAAAGCGGAAGATGGTCAAACCATGTATTACCGCTTATTTAAGCCCGCAAAGCTTGAAAACGGTAAGAAATATCCTGTTATTGTGAACGTGTATGGCGGACCTCATGCACAACGCGTGACCAACAGCTGGCGTAGCAAAAACTTGTATTTCCAATATCTTGCACAGCAAGGTTATGTGATTTTCCAATTAGATAACCGAGGTTCATATAACCGTGGTAAGAAGTTTGAAGATCCAATCTACAAGCATTTAGGCGTCGTGGAAGTAGCCGACCAAATTAAAGGCGTAGAGTTCTTGCGTACGCTAGAGTACGTCGACCCTGAGCGTATCGGTATTTATGGTCATAGCTATGGTGGTTATATGGCGCTGATGACAATGTTTAAAGCTGGCGACTACTTTAAAGCCGGTGTTTCTGGTGCGCCAGTAACTGATTGGGCTCTATATGACACACATTATACTGAGCGTTATCTTGGTCACCCAAATACAAATGCCAAGGGCTATGAGCAAAGTGCAGTGTTCCCTTATGCTGATGGACTAAAGGGCCCGCTGATGATCTATCACGGTATGGCCGATGACAACGTACTATTTACCCATGCAACTAAACTATTTAAACAGTTGCAGGACGAAGTTAAGCCATTTGAAATGATGACTTATCCAGGCTCGAAGCACAGCTTACGTGGCAAAAAAGTACAAACCCACTTGCATCAAACCATTACTGACTTTTTTAATCGTCATTTTGAGGTTGAAGCTAAGTAAACACTTAATAGCGCTCAGCCTCTTATAAGCTGAGCGCTTCTTCTCCTTTTTCAACATTTAGTTCTAATCCATTGGTCTAATTGTTTATTCGTCAAGACTAAGAAAAACTGAAATTATTGTTCTATCTCAAGTTATGACTACTAAGATTAATTAGTATGAATTGATGAGGCGTTCGCGCCGCTTGCTACTTTCAATAATAAAACGACATAAGGATTGCATTATGTCCAAACAGTTTTTCCGAAACCTCACCATCTTCCAGCGACTCGCGTTACTGATCATAGTGGTTATTATTGGCGTTATCCTTCAAAGCGCAGTGAGCTTATCGCAGCAATATGATGCACTCGAAAAGCAGCAATATCATAAAACCCAAAACCTTGTTGAAAATGCCTATAGTTTAGTGGCTTACTTCCATCAACAATATGTATCTGGGGAACTCCCTGAAGCGCAAGCTCAATCCGCAGCCCTTAATGCCGTTGCCGCATTACGATACGAAGGAAATAATTACTTTTGGATCAACGACTATCACCCAAAAATGGTGATGCACCCTTTCAAGAGCGAGCTTAACGGCAAAGATCTCAGCCAATCAAAAGATCCCAACGGCAAGCGCTTATTCGTTGAAATGGTACAAGTGGCAGAAAAAAGTGGAGCAGGATTTGTTCCTTACCTGTGGCCAAAGCCAGGCAAAGATGCTCCTGTCGAGAAAATATCTTATGTCAAAGCATTTACACCTTGGGGTTGGATCATTGGCTCCGGTGTGTACCTCGACACGATAGAAGCTGAGTTTTCCTATATTCGAAATTTGCTGTTAATTGAAATGGCTGTACTCATCGTGCTGTTATTCCCGTTTAGCGCACTCATTAGTAAGAGTATTATCGGCCCTATCACACAAGCCAAAGACATGATGAAAGATATCGCACAGGGCGAGGGTGATTTGACTCGACAACTCGACGAGAGTGGTAAAGATGAAGTAACCGCGCTTGCCAAGTACTTTAACTTATATACTGAAAAGATGCGTCATTCCATCGCGACAGTGGCCCATAACGCCAAAGAAGTGGAAACACTGGCCAATCAGGTAAAAGCGGCTGGTGAAGAGAATCTTGCATTTATTGAGTCACAAAATGACAATAGTCGCCAAGTAGCTACTGCTGCAGAACAAATGACCATGCAAGTTCGTGAGATCAGTAGCAATGCAGATACTGCCGAGCATTCCGCCGCAGACGCACGTAATTACAGTGAAAAAGGCAAACAAACAATTTCTCAAACCATCGCCGCCATTAAAAAGCTGTCGGAGCAAATTCAATCTGTGAGCGTGACAACAACGAGTCTTGCACAAGAGAGTCAACATATAGGATCTGTGCTCGATGTTATTCGAGGTATTGCCGAGCAAACTAATTTACTTGCGTTAAACGCGGCGATAGAAGCGGCTCGAGCAGGTGAACAAGGGCGCGGCTTCGCTGTTGTTGCCGATGAAGTACGCACCCTTGCAAGTCGTACGGGACAAAGCACAGATGAAATCCACAACATGATCGAGCGACTGCAAAAAGAAGCGCAGCAAGCCGTAGCTGCGGTTAAAATTAGCCAGCAAATCTCGGAGCAAACAGTGGAACAGGTCCAACATGCAGATAGCGCATTGACAGAGATTGAGCGCCTAATTGACGCTATCTCGGATATGAGCACCCACATCGCCAAAGCCACTGATGAGCAGAGTCTTGCAGCACAAGAAGTCAACGAGCGAATAGCTCAACTTTCTGACTCCACCCACCACTCTTTGGATACCACACACTCACTCAACAATACCAGTGAGCAACTCACACAGGCAAGTCACGAATTGAGTGACATAGTTAACCGCTTTAAAGTATGATACCCACCTTGCAGAGCACCAGTCAGTGCTCTGCTTCTTGCCCAATAGACGATTGATATTCCTTATCTTGTCGATAAAAATAATCCGTGAGCATCTACGCTATTTTACCGCTATATTGCCAATTTATTTGCTGAGCAAAAATAGCCCGTGAAAATCTGTTTTATTATGTACCCTTGGGAGCGTGTAGAAGCTGAAAACGACAGCACGCTAAGACTTATCCACGAAGCCGTATCACGCGGTCACGTCGTTGCTATCACCACCGTAAACAACCTCACTATTCGCGAAAGTGTCGCCAGTGCCTTCTGTGATGTATTTGTTGCGGGCCAAAAAGTATCTGACAACTTAGTGAGCTTTTACAACAAAGCTGAGTTTAAAAAAGTACAACTTCCTTTGGCAGGTTTTGACGCGATATTTATGCGCGCCAACCCACCACTTGATACCTTAGCGATGAACTTTTTAGACTCTGTTCGTGATGACACTTTCATTGTCAACGATATTGATGGCCTGCGTATTGCAAATAACAAGCTATACACGGCGTCGTTCCAAGGTATTGCGAGAGAATTTATTCCAAATACGCATGTATCTAAAAACAAAGAGTATTTAGAGCGTATATTCTCTGAATCAGAGCAAGAGAAAATGATCTTAAAGCCGCTTGATGGCTTTGGTGGTCGCGGTGTTATCGTCGTTGAAAAACGCGCGAAGCAAAGCTTTAGTTCACTCCTTGAGTTTTATATTGGTGGCGACGAGGCCGGTAAAGGCAGCAACTATGTCATTTTACAAGACTATGTTGAAGGTGCCGACGAAGGTGATGTTCGTATCCTAATGCTTAACGGCGAACCGATTGGCGCCATGAAACGAGTGCCTGCAGCAAATGAAGTGCGTGCTAACGTGCATGCTGGCGGCAAAGTGGTAAAACACAAACTCACCAACCAAGAAAAAGCATTATGTAAGCATATCGGTCCTAAGCTTGTGCGTGATGGTTTGTACTTTGTAGGCATTGACGTAATAGGCGGCAAGCTTATTGAAGTTAACGTACTCTCGCCTGGTGGGATAACCCGTATTAACCGTTTAAACCGCTGCAAGCTGCAAGTGCAAGTTATCGATTTTGTAGAGAGTGTGGTGCATGCCAAAGAGCTAGTAACGCATCGCAAAAACCAATTCCGCCAAGTAATAGAAGATGCTCATGCTATCTGAACAAGTCATCATTGCCGCGCTTGAAGCCGGTAAACCCATCAGTGGACAATTTGCTGAAGGCGCCTTTCACCTCGAAGTGAGAGAATACGTACCTTATGTCGCCACCGCTGTACACGCAGGCCACCGTACCCGTGCTAGCCTAAAAGGCTTGTTCGCCATTAGCGATGCTGAACGCTTACAAGAAGAAGACCCTTTTACCGATGGCATGATTGAATCATTACCCATCACACTTATCGCGCGTGACTCACGTTACGAATACGATCTTAACCGTGCGCCAGAGCTTGCGATATACAAAGAAGCATGGGGTAAACAAGTGTGGAACCAAGCGCTACCAAATGCAGACATAGATATTAGCTTGTCAAAGCATGCAGCCTATTACCGTGTGCTCAGTGCACTATTAACCACGCTTGAGCGTAAGTTTGGTGCCTGCTTGCTATTTGATGTGCACAGCTATAACTATCAAATTCGTAGCTACCCTTATGCACCAACCTTTAACATTGGCACTGCACAACTGGATACCTTGCGTTTTCGTGCCGTATTAGATGAACTGAAAAAACAGCTAGGGCTGAAAAAACTGGCAGGCCAGCTGGTGGATTGTGCTGAAAATACAGTCTTTCAGGGCCAAGGTTATCAAGCGCACTATGTTACCTGCCACTTTGATAACACCTTAGTGGTACCGCTGGAAGTGAAAAAAGTCTTTATGGACGAAAACAGTGGCGAATTATTCCCTGTGGTGTTTGAAAAACTACAGCGCAACATGCATGTAGCTTTGAGTAAAACGGCAAAAACATTTGCTAAAAATCACTGCTATAAGCCACTTCGCAAAGCAAAATCAGCGTCGCAGCTTGACCCTGCACTGATTAATGTAGACTCTGCACTTTACCGCATAGCCAAAAACCTTGAAACGCTGCATTACGTTAACCCAAGTAATATCGCGCAAGAGAAACGACGCTTTTTCTCGAAACGTCATTACCAGCCTGCGTTTAAATATCGTCCGCTGAAAATTGACCCGTATGAGTTTAAAGAGCAACTCTATCGCTTGCCCGTTGGAAAAATTCAAGATCCGATCGTAAAAGACTTATATCGTAAAGTGATCGATAGCTACGCCACTAAAATCGAACTGATCACCCAAATTGGTCGCGAAGCCTTTTTGTATAACTCGCTACGCTATTATGGTGAGCCGGATTACAACGATATAAATAATGCGACCTTCTTACTGCACGCGCGCGAAACAGAGACCTTGCCAAAAAAAGACATTACAGCCGAGCAAGCCTTGGTACGTTTTAATCAAGCGATTGAGACTATGGGCTTACCTTGCAAGGTCGCTATATCAAGCAAGCTCGTTGCCAAAGCAATGGTCGACAATGGTAAGCGTCTTCTGCTTGTAAATAGCAGTGCGATGCTATCTGAGCTCGATATCAATGCCTTGATAGAGCATGAAATTGGCGTGCACTTACTCACGACTTTAAATGCTGACGCTCAGCAACTAAAAGTGCTGCACTTAGGTCTACCTGGTAATACTTACACCCAAGAAGGCCTTGCCATCTATCGCGAGTATCAATCAGGGCAAATAAATCTGACACGATTAAAGGTACTAGCGCTTAGGGTGATTGCGGTTAATATGCTACTTAAAGGCGATAAATTCTATCAAGTGTATGAGTTTTTAGCTGACTCAGGCGTATTAAACGTCAATGAAGCCTTTGCGCTGACCACACGTATTTTCCGTGGTGGTGGCTTTACTAAAGACCATCTCTACTTAAAAGGCTTTAAAGACATAGTGCAGCTTGCCAATGCTCGCAGCTTGGATAATTTATATCTCGGTAAAACGGGCATTGCACACTTAGATGCGCTGGACGCGTTAGTAGAACAAGGCATCTTTACAAGACCTAAGTATCTGCCGGACACGAGCCGAGATCCAGAGCCAGATGCAATCCTAAGTTATTTAATTTCTTCAATTAAATAGGCCAAATTCGCCACTGTGGTTATACTAGTACTACCTCGTATCGACACAGTGGCTTTGTTTTGAAACAACAGGAAATTGATTTACTCGCTTTTGAACTTGCAAACCTTCGGCTCAAAGCCGATCTTACACTCGCGCCAAAGTATCCCTATTTCTCAGATAAACCCTACCCGCTTGGTCGCTGCTTAGAAATTCGCGATGAAATGTTTAAACTCGTCACAACTGAACTAAAACAAAATTCAGAATGTTTATCTGTACTCAGAAATTATATGCTTAGAGAAAATGCCGAGCTCAAAAAGGTATGGGGTTCACTGCGCGATGAATACTTTCAAAATGCAATGTTTGTAGGAGATTGGTATATAGATACTGCTAACGATACCGTGAACGCAAACAAACCCAGAGTTGAAATTAAGCCCATTGCACAATCAGGCTTTTCAGCCATCACCAGTTTCGAGCAGTTCGTGAAGATTGCCCGATCTTATTGGCAAGTGGATGTGTTTCAAAACACAGCCTTTCCAGCCATCGCACCTTATTTACCGTTAATTTGTGTCAACGCAAAAGGCGCTACTTGGCTAGCAGCGGCTAATGACGATATGATCAAAGTCGCTACCAACAGTGAATTTAAGCTATCTGAGCAAATCCTCTCCCAGCTACCAGAGCCAGACACTAACATAGTATCACGCTGGAAGCAGACCCTAACTGACATCGATTCTTTAGATGACATTTTATTACAAACAGGGAAGCCCGAAGGGTTTTGCCAGCTATACAGAACGGCTGCAAAAGCAGAAGATTTAACATTTAGAGATCGAGTCGTACGCGCCTACATGAGCTTGCCCAAAGGCGCGTAGCATAGTGAATTAGAAGGTAATGGGATAAGTCGGTTTTTCGTCAGTAATTTCCCATTTATCTTCTGTCGGTCTATCTACTCGACATTGATTTTGCTGTTGGAAGCAGCGGTCCTCACAGTTTTGCACTTGCATCGGATCAGAGTAATCTTTGCGGCAACTATGCGAGCACGAACGTGAATCGCCTTCGCAATCGACCGGCACATTGCTAACTCTAGTTGTAAAATGTCCACTACAGCCGCTAACAAACACAGCAGCGAACACGGTTGCTACCCATAATTTTGTTGTCATTGTTCGTCTCTCAAAAACACCGGTTCTTGGGCCTTTTGCGTCGCTTCTTCGCTAAAGCGGTATCCTGCAATATCAAACGCTTTCAAGCTTTCCAAATCCGATACTTGGTTCTCAATGATATACCTTGCCATCATACCGCGCGCTTTTTTCGCGTAAAAACTGATGACTTTGTATTGACCATTTTTACAATCTTTAAAGATAGGTGTGATAATCTCGCCTTTTAACGCTTTCTTATCTACCGCTTTAAAGTACTCGTTTGAAGCTAAGTTCACCAAGTATTGTGTTTGTGCCCCTTCCATGACCTTATTCAGTTTTTCGGCGATTATCGTGCCCCAAAACTCGTATAGGTTTTTGCCACGCGGGTTACTTAACTTTGTACCCATTTCTAAACGATAGGCCTGCATTAAGTCAAGTGGTTTTAGAATGCCATACAGCCCAGATAAGATACGTAAATGATTTTGCGCATAATTTAAATCAGCCTCAGTTAGGCTTTGCGCTTCTAAACCGACATATACATCGCCATTAAAAGCAAAAATAGCTTGTTTAGCATTGTCTTGTGTAAAGGGCTTTGACCACTCGGCAAACCTTGCCGCATTTAAGCCTGCGAGCTTGTCGCTTATCTTCATTAAGCTGCCGATCTGTTGTGGAGATAACTCACGACAAACTTGAATAAGTGACTCGCTATGCTCCAGCAACTCTGGCTGAGTATGCGTCTTGATTGGTGCGGGTGTTTCATAGTCTAGGTTTTTCGCAGGAGAGATAACTGTGATCATGGTTTGCCTATTGACTTAGCTAGTAATTAATGTCAATTTCAACACTATCCCCAAGTAACTTCAAGTGTTTGTCCGCTTTCACTTGGGTTTAAGTAATTCGCTGTAGAAAGTACAGCTTCGCTTTACAACTCGACCTTATATAACAATAACCTTAAATAGCGAGTGTGATATGTCGCCCGATACGGACATATGACCTATTCAGCCATTTAATGGTGTTGCAACATAAGGCGTCTAATATCACTTCGCTGTTATCAATATTGGAATGAGGAACACATGACTTCAGCATTAGATAGGCTAAAACAACATTCATCAATCGTCGCTGACACCGGTGACATTGAAGCCATCCGTAAGCTACAGCCAGAGGATGCAACGACCAACCCTTCTCTTTTACTTAAAGCAGCAGAGACGCCTGCTTATCAGCCTTATCTAACAGAAGCTTGGGATTATGCCAAAGCCAATGAAAGTGACGCTGACAAGCAATTAGCGCTTGCTTGTGACTATTTTGCCGTTGTGATTGGTAAAGAAATCGCGAACTCTGTGCCGGGATATATCTCAACCGAAGTAGACGCACGTTTATCTTTTGATACCGAAGCGACTATCGCAAAAGCAAAAACGCTATTAAATTTATATGAAGCGCAAGGCGTTAGCAAAGACAAAATCTTGATTAAGATTGCATCGACTTGGGAAGGTATTAAAGCCGCTGAAACACTGGAAAAAGAAGGTATTAAGTGTAACCTAACGCTACTATTTAGCGAAGCGCAAGCGCGTGCATGTGCCGATGCAAACGTATTTTTAATTTCGCCATTTGTTGGTCGTATTCTAGATTGGCACGTTGCCAATGGCTTAGAAAAACCAACTGACCCACTACAAGACCCGGGTGTGCAATCTGTTCGTAGTATTTTTGAATTCTATAAGCAGCACGGTTATAAAACCGTTGTAATGGGCGCCAGCTTCAGAAACACAGGTGAAATCCTAGCCCTAACGGGTTGTGATAAGCTCACGATTAGCCCTTCTTTATTAGAAGAGCTTGCTGCAATGCCTGCAAACGAAGATTACTTACTTGAAGCTGACTTTGAGCCTAAAGCAAAACCTGCAGCGCTTAGCGAAAGTGAGTTCCGCTGGTTACATAACCAAGATGCAATGGCCACTGAAAAGCTAGCTGAGGGTATCCGCTCATTTGCCGATGCGCAAGAAACACTAGTTGCACGCTTTAAAGCATTATAAGTGCCTTAAACATTCGAATTCAAAGCGCCGCATAATGCGGCGTTTTTTATAACTTTAAGCCCTACTCCACACTCTGCATTAAAACTCTCCTCCACGCCTTCTTTGACTTTCATCAAACTGTCACTTGCTTTTAACCCAAAAGACACAATTGTGTTTTATTTTTATCCCGTCTGTGGTATATCAATATCACTTGAAGTGAAAATTGATACCGCTACCTTCTGGTTTTGGTACAAAAAACAAGCAACATGGGGTTGTTTGTAACGTACTTTAGCTATCAGACTTTTATCGGTTCCTCATGTAGAGGTTTGCCAAATAGTATGAAGAAATCAACGGTGTCATTGCAGTTGTAGTACTAACAACAACCAAAGCAAATGTCACTTTAGGTTGTTTTTATCAATAGGAGATTTTCATGGATACCCTAGACGAGTTATTAGAATTATTAGAAAGTCCGGATACTAGGAAAAAAACTTCATCTAAGGGCAAAAAGAGAAAATGGCGTGAAATTGAAGCGCTAAAAGATAAACAGCGGCTACGCAAAGAACTACAGGAATTAGATATTTTCGCAGACAATGTTGATTTAGACGAATTTGATTTAAGCTAAAAAGAGCGCCCTTCACGGCGCTCTTTTTGGTTTCTATCTGCTATAGCTCGGCCAATCGCCAATCGATTGGCTGCTTACCCATTTGTGTGAGCAACTGATTGGTTTTACTGAAATGGCCACTTCCAAAGAAACCGCGATGTGCAGAGAGCGGCGAAGGATGTGGTGCGTGTAAAACATGGTGACGATTTGTGTCTATACTCTTACCCTTTTTCTGGGCGTGTGATCCCCAAAGCAAGAAAATAACACCTTCGCTGTGAGCATTCAGCTTTTCAATCACTACATCTGTAAAGCGCTCCCAGCCCAAATGCTTATGTGAATGGGCTTGGCCTTGTTCTACTGTCAACACCGTATTTAACAACAGCACGCCCTGCTTAGCCCAATCAATTAGGTAGCCGTGATTGGGTATGCGAAAACCATCAATATCCTGCACTAACTCTTTATACATATTATTTAACGACGGCGGCGGCTTAATCCCCGGCAGCACAGAGAAACATAGACCATGGGCTTGATTGGGGCCGTGGTAGGGGTCTTGCCCTAAAATTACCACTTTCACCTGATCGAAAGGCGTGACTTTGAACGCTTCAAATACCTGTTCATGGGGCGGAAACACATTTATACCTTGAGCGCGACGCTCTGCCACGTAATCCATGGTTTGTTTAAAGTAATCTTGTTGTTTTTCCTGACCTAACACGTCACTCCACGTTGTCATGCTTCACCTTTTTTCATCATATTATAATGGCTTCGAGAAACGTCGAGTTTACCACATAAATCCGATATTCCCTCGAGCATACGATAGCTATAGCGATGGAGCAGATCGGCATCTACCGAAATAGTTTGTTGATACTTTACCGCCGGGATCGACGGCCATTGCTGCCATGCAATTGCTTTAACTTCTTGTTTGGTCTTTTCTTCAGGGATCACAATCACTTGTGGTGATTTCAACAGAACATTCTCAATGCTAATTTGCGGATAGTCCGTGGTGGCGTCAGCAAAAACATTTTTCACATTACACACAGTAAAGACTTGCTGTAACCAACTTTCGCCTCCCACGGTCATCAGCGGTGATGGCCACAATTGATAAAATACAGCTAAGCTAGCGCTTTGTTTATACTGGTCTTTTAGCTCATTTAAACGTTTAGCAAATAAATCAGCCTGTTGCTGTGCTTGAGCTCCAAGGCCAGTAATTTTACCTAGGCGTAGCAACTCCTCGGGTAGTTTATCTAGATATTTCGCTTCACTGTAAATCACGTCAACACCAAAGCTTTCGAGCTTTTCAAGCATAGGAACGTGACTTGCATTTTTCCACGCAATGATAAGATCAGGCTTAAGTGCCAAAATTTTCTCAACCGAAATGCCTTGATAGTCGCCAACTTGAGGCAGTTGCTTGGCTGATTCTGGATAATCGGCATAGGCGACCGTGCCTACAATCCGCTCCCCAGCTCCTATTACATACAAATTTTCGACAATATGAGGCGCAAGCGCGATGATCCGCTCTGCGGGCTTAGCATTAACGCTAAAGGCCAAGCCTAGTACAATAAATAAGGCGAATTTTAGCATCAGTAGTCAAACCCTTTTTGCGCCTTAATGCCGGCCTCAAACGCATGCTTCACATTACGCACTTCACTCACGGTATCTGCAAGCTCGGTCAGGCGTCGATGTGCACCGCGTCCAGTTACAATCACTGACTGCATGCTAGGACGGTTTTCTAGCGCCGTTATGACTTCGTCCAAATCTAGATAGTCATAGCTCAACATATAGGTAATTTCATCGAGCAATACCAAGTCGATGCTTTCGTCTTGTAGCCATACTTTTGCTTGCTGCCATGTCGCCTGTGCAGCGGCAGTATCGGTTTCACGGTTTTGCGTTTCCCATGTAAAGCCCGTTTTCATGACCGCAAATGGTACGCCGACTTTTTCGAGCAGATTGCGTTCACCACAATCCCAGGTTCCTTTAATAAACTGCACAACTGCTGCGTTCATACCATGACCGACACAACGCGCAACGGTGCCAAAACCAGATGTTGACTTACCTTTACCGTTACCTGTGATCACTTGCAAAATGCCCTGCTCTTGCTGCGCTGCGGCAATTTTTTCATCGACTTGTTGTTTTACTTTTTGCTGTCGTTGCTGATGCTTATCTTGTTGTTCGCTCATGTTATTCCTCAATTATTTTCATCAATTTTTGCCAATCTAAATGTGCTTCACAGCTGTCGGCAAGACGCGTAATTTGCTGCTCTCTGTGCTTCGCTAAATCAATCGCGGCAGTGCCCGCTTGCTTACTACCGGCCCAAGACAAGATAGCCTGTGTGGCGGCGACCGTATCAAATAAACCATGTAAATAGGTGGCTGCAATTTGATTATCTCGGGAGATAAAACCGTCCTGCACATTGTTATTTGGATGTGTGTTAAATCGCAAGAATGGCACCTCTAGTGCCGCTCCAGAAGAAACCCCTGCATGGATCTCATAACCACAAATTTCAGCACTTTGCTCATCCAATTGACAAATGCCAGATACTTGCGTCAGTACTTTTTGCTCTGAGAGTGTGGTCTCAAAGTCAGCCAGACCAAGCCCAGCGACTTCACCGAGTGTTGATTCCACCGCATTTGGATCTCTGATGAACTTACCTAACATTTGCAAACCGCCACACACACCTAGTACCTTACCACCGTACCTCAGGTGCCGTTTGATTTCTTCCGCCCAACCCTGTTTGCGTAAGAAAGCTAAATCGCTCAACACATTTTTACTACCAGGCAGAATGATTAAGTCACAATGACCGATAGATTCTTGATAGCGCACATAACGCAAATCCACTTCAGGGTTTAAGCGCAAGGTGTCAAAGTCGGTGTGATTGCTAATATGAGGAAATAGTAAAACCCTAACGCTTAACGATCCCCGTTCACAGATATTGTCTACCGTCACCGCATCTTCTGCATCGAGCGCTAAGCCATGCAAATAGGGCAATACCCCAAGTACAGGCTTACCCGTTTTTTGCTCGAGCCAGTCAAGTCCTGATTGCAATAACGCAATATCACCACGGAAGCGATTGATCACAAACCCTTTAACCAAGCTTTGTTCATAGTCACTTAATAGCGCAAGTGTGCCAACCAAATGTGCGAATACCCCGCCTTTGTCGATATCAGCGATAATGATCACGGGGCACGCCACCTCACAGGCAAACCCCATATTGGCAATGTCATTTTCACGCAGATTGATCTCAGCTGGACTTCCCGCCCCTTCCACTATGCACAGCTCAAATTGGTCGCTGAGGCGCTGATGTGAGGAAAGTACAGCCTCCATCGCTACCTTTTTGTAATCATGATAAGCGGCTGCTTCCATATTGCTAATGGCTTTCCCGTGAATAATAACTTGTGCACCAGTGTCTGAATTTGGCTTAAGTAAAATAGGATTAAAGTCTGTGGATAGTGGGACTTTTGCAGCCTCAGCTTGGAGTGCTTGTGCCCGACCAATTTCACCGCCGCAAGGTGTGACAGCACTATTTAGTGCCATATTTTGCGGCTTAAAAGGCGCAACCGATAAGCCTCTTCGTTGCAGCACCCGGCAAAGTCCCGCAACCAGTGTGCTTTTACCGGCATCAGACGTGGTGCCCTGTACCATTAAGGTTTTCATACGTCTTGACCTTTTAAACATTGTGGCAAGCCTGCAATAACAAAATCGACTCTGTCGGCCACTTTAGCAATGTCTTGATGGAGCCAACCAGACTCATCAACAAACTCACGGCTTAGCTCGCCAAGCGGAATTATCCCATGCCCCACTTCATTACTCACCAAAATAACAGTGGCAGCGCAGCTTTCTAGTGCCGCCAGCAAATGCTCTTTTTTGTCTATGGTCGCGGCTTTGCCCATTTCGCATAAGCCAAAACTCAGCCATAAGGTCAAACAATCGATAAGTAACAGCGTATCTTCGCGTGCAGTAGCAATAAGCTTATCAATATGCCACGGCTCTTCCACTAGCTGCCAGCGGCTATCGCGCTGCATCTGGTGAGCAAACACTCGGCTTTTCATTTCTTCATCTTGAGCTTTTGCAGTTGCAACATAGTAAAGTTCGTTCACCGCACCTTGCTCTAACAATAGAATAGCGCGCTGCTCTGCCAAGCGACTCTTGCCCGAGCGAGCACCGCCCAGTATTAACTGTATTTGTGCCATTAGAGATGACTCACAATAAAAAGCAAAATAACAAGCTCAGCAAGTTGCTGCGCAGCCCCTAAACAGTCTCCGGTGTAACCACCAAGCTGCGCGTTAAACCATTTAATGCACACACGCCTTAGCACAAACAAGCAAGTACACAGCATCAACAAGTCGAACAGTGACAGCGCAAGCCATGGCCAACAAAAAATTAAAATCGCGATGCTAGTGAGCGTAAGGCGAGTCGCCGCAGCACTTGATAGATGTTTCGCTACCGGCTTAACTTTGCTCAGCTCATCAGCCTGTACATAGTTAAGTGCACCGATTAAAGACACCGCAAAGGCACGGCTGAGGCTATGGGCTAAAATAAGTGCAGCGAGTGTCACTGCAAAGTCATTAAAGAGCATGGCCAAAAGCGAAAATTTGGCCAATAACAGCAATATCAGCGCACAACTACCGTATGTACCAAGACGGCTATCTTTCATGATCTCAAGCTTTTGTTCACGACTCCAGCCACCGCCAAAACCGTCAAAAACATCGGCAAGACCATCTTCGTGAAAAGCCCCGGTAAGTAAAATACTCGCAGCCAGTACAACAACGGCACCAAACATCGGCGATACACCACTGCTGGCAACATAGCCAAGTATGGCCGAGAAGCTAGCAACAAATAAACCAACTAAAGAAAAGTAACCACTCACTTCGTTAAGTTCATCAGATGAAGGGGCAGGATCCAAACGAATTGGCACCCGCGTTAAAAACATCACAGCAAGCTTAAACAGTCGCCACTCTTGTTGCCACTGCATTATACGTCTACCACTTGCGTAACATGGGCATCGGCAAAGCTTGCCATTTCGCAAAAAAAGCCTAGCGCAGCTTGTAATAATGGAAGCGTTAGAGCGGCGCCCGTTCCCTCACCCAAGCGCATATTTAAATGCAGTAATGGCTCAGCGTTTAACTGCTCTAACATTAACTTATGGCCTTGCTCCATAGAGCCGTGAGCAAACACCATATATTGCTTACTATGTGGGGCTATTCTACTTGCCAACATAGCCGCTGCGGTGGAGATGAAGCCATCCACTATAATCACTTTTTGTGCACGAGCAACCGCCAGCATGGCACCAACCATTTGCACAATTTCAAAGCCACCTAGGCGCTGTAAAATTTGTTCTGGCGTCGCAAGCTTATCTTGATGATATTCTAAAGCCTGTTTGATAAGTGCCCGTTTTTTGCAAAGCGTTTCATCGTCAATGCCTGTACCGCGCCCCACACATAATTCCACACTCGCCCCGCTGAGCGCCGCTAAAATTGCAGCTGCAGAACTGGTGTTGCCAATCCCCATTTCACCAAAAGCAATCACGTTGCTACCCGCTTCAATAGCAGACATCACCACTTGCTCTCCATATTCAAGTCCTTGCTTGAGCTGCATTTCACTCATCGCAGGCTGTTTATGGAAAGCATGAGTAATATCGCCAAGTCGCTGTGAGCGCAAATTCGGCGCAGGCTCACATGGCACTAATGTGCCACAATCTACTACGGTTAACTGCCAACCAAGTTGTCGACAAAAGACGTTGATCGCTGCACCGCCCTGCACAAAGTTTGCAACCATTTGCCCAGTCACTTCGCTTGGCGCAATAGAAACACCTTGACTTGCAATACCATGGTCGCCCGCAAAAACAAACATTGCAGGGCGTGTAATTGCTAACTGATCTACGTCTAATTGCGTCTGCCCTTGTGAGAAGATCTGCACTAGCTGCGCGGCCAAAGCTTCAAGCTTACCAAGCGCACCTAGCGGTTTGGTTTTTAAGTCAATGCACTGTTGAATAAGCGTGTTTAAGCGAGTATCTAACGGTTTAACCATGGGTAACTCCGACGCCTCCAGAGCGGCGATTTTTGAAAATAAGCAATGCTAAGAAGAACACGCTGCCAATGGCGGCGGTGATCACCCCCACGGGAAGTTCCTGATTATCGATAAGCGTGCGCGACAATACATCCACCCATAGCATCAAAAGCGAACCGCACAGCGCGGTGGCCACAAGCCCAATCACCTTTGCTTGCGAGATAAAAAAGCGCACGATATGCGGGATCATCAAGCCTACAAATCCGACTCCGCCGCACGCAGCCACAAGTACTGCGGTGAGTAAAGAACTCAATAACAACATACCTATTCGCACTCGTCCTACATTCACGCCAAGCGTGGTGGCACTTTCATCTCCGAGCAACAAGGCGTTGAGTGGCCGACGCATCACTAAAAGCGTGATAAAACTCAGCAACACGACCAAACATGGAAGCCATAGCCATTGCCAGCTCGCCCTTGCAAATGAGCCTAGATTCCAAAACAAGATTGCACTGATGGCTTGAGGGTCACTCCAATAAAGCAACAAGCTGGTAAAGGCACTGAACAGAAAAGAAAGTGCGACGCCCGCCAAGAGCATAGTTTCCACCTGCTGTAGTGCATTGCGCTTTGCTACAAATAAAAGCAGTATGATCGACAGCAAACTTCCGACAAATGCAGCCCCAGACATCATTAGGCTAGACTGTGCACCAAATAGCGCAATAAGCACCACCACACCGAATGAAGCACCTGAAGAAATACCAAATAAATAAGGATCAGCTAGCGGGTTACGCGTCACGGTTTGCAAAATAAGACCCGCTATCGCCAGTCCTGCTCCCGCACTCATCGCCAGTAACGTCCGTGGCAGACGAAGTTCAACTACCACCCGTTGTTGAAGTACGTTGGGATCGAAATTAATAATCGCTTGTATAACCGTATGCCAAGATAAATCAATCGCACCGATCTTAAGTGCCATCAGCATGCTAAAACAGCATAAGCTCAATAGCAGTATCGAGATCAACGCGATCCGCTTTGCGGCAATCATAACTGATACCCGTAATGAAAGCGTATATGTGGGATCTCACCGTTATTTGGCGGATGACGGACAGTAGAAACCTCTGCACATACCCCAAAAACTTGGCTTAATAGGGTTTCGTTAATGACTTCAAGTGGCGACCCATTTGCAACCAGCTCACCGTTATTTAATACTAAAAAGCGGTCGCACAAGGCGCTAGCCAAATTTAAGTCGTGAAAAGACGCAATGATAGTAACACCAAGCTGTTTGGCCAGCTCCATAATTTGGATTTGATATTTAATGTCCAAATGGCTGGTGGGCTCATCCATTATCAATACTTGAGGCGCTTGCACCATGGCACGTGCGATCATTGCCCTTTGCCTCTCCCCGCCAGACAAGGAGCTAAAACATTGCTCCAACTTATGGCTCAATCCAACCTGCTCAATGGCATGTAGGATTGCCTGTTTTTCAGCAGCCGTCGTTGTCGCGAGCAGTGATTTGTTCGGTGTTAGACCCATCAATACCATATCAAATAATGGCAGAGAAAACTCAGCGGGGATGTCTTGCAGCACCACAGCAACATGTCTCGCGTAGGCCTTACGTCCATAACTAGCTAGCGGCTTACCGTTGAAAAATAGCGTCCCAGAGCTTGGTGCTGTATATTGATATAAAGTGCGCAGCAAAGTCGACTTTCCAGCACCATTCGGTCCGAGCAAACCAATAAATTCACCCGAATTAATAGCAAAGCTGAGTGCCTTTAAGATGGCTTTACCACCAAGCTGCACGCTAAGTTTATCGACTTGAAACTGTGGAGTGACTGCCATAGCACCTCTGATTGGGCACGGCAAAGTAGTAGCTTATAGACAAGCGACAACTTTGACTTAAGTCTGCCCGCTTAAGTATATGGATAGGCCTTGGTATCTGACTTATGCAAGAGACAAGGCTCAAGCACTTACAGTTGCGGGGACAGTTGAGGACTCACACCTCATTCCCAATATCTGCCTATCACGAAATTTGCAATATTATGAAGTCTAGACGTCTAAAATACAACTTTTGGCCAAGCGGTTTGGCTGCTGTCGTAAAACACCTCAACTTTTACTATACCCGCATAGGGAATATCTATCTTCGCTTGGTATGCGGTAAGTTCGGGCGATAGGTCAAGAATAAGTGCTACAAGCGCTTTTATTACTCCTGCATGCGCAACAACAGCGATACACTCTTCACTTGGCGACGCCAAAATGCTGTGCCACCACGTGGTGACCCGATGATGAAAATCATACATAGACTCGCCCTCAGGAGGCGTGTGCAGCCAAGGGTTTTGCCAAAAATCGCCAATACTTGGAGATTGGGTTTCTCGCCAAAGCGTATCATAAGGTTGTCCATCCCATAAACCAAAATCAAATTCGGCGAGATTTGGCTCCACCTCAACAGGGAGTTGATACTGCTTTGCAAAAGCGTTAGCAGTATTCAGGCAGCGCTTCCTTGGAGAACTAATAATTCGCTGCAGGCCACTTAGGCTCGTTAACGATTGCAGCAATTGCTGAGCACCTATGTTACTGAGTTCGGGATCTGTCACTCCAAGTAAATGGCCTGATAGAGTCGTTTCACCATGACGAACAAAATATAGCTGCCGCTGCATTTTTACTTAACCTGAGGTTTGTTACCCAAAAAGCAAAAACGCAAGCTAAGCTTGCGTTTTCAATTAATATCATTCTACGATTACAGGATCTGGTTTTCTTTCCACATCTCTTCTTTTGCTAACCGCTTTTTGCGTTTGTCGCATGGATCGTCGCAATCACAAATTTTGTCAATGCCCATTGAGCCCAAACCACCACAGCTACTGGCCATGGATTTCTTTTGTACGATAACGCCTACAGCCATCGCAACAGCGATAAGCATAAGTAAACCGAAAGTAAGGAGGAATAAAGACATTATCTAGCCCCTTTTATTGCTACATTGAATTGAGTGACGACGCGCAAATTATACGCTTTCATGACGTCACTCACAATTAAATTATGGGGTGTTGTGCAGCTTAATTCAAGTACGGCTGAAAAGCTTCACTCGCGTAACTCTTGATCCCTTCAGGACTTTTATACATCAAATACACGGGGAGTTGATGCTCAGTGGCATAAGCCTTTGCACGCTCCGTGCCCATCACAGTCAATGCTGTTGCTAGGCCATCAGCCGTCATCGCAGATGGATGTAGTACCGTTACCGATACCAGCTCATGTTTAACTGGGCGACCCGTTGTTGGGTCAATAAGGTGTGTAAAGGTTTCACCATCCATTTCATAAAAAATACGATAGTCACCTGAAGTTGCAATACCGTTTTTGCCTGGCTCTATCACGCGATGAATTTGGCGTTGACCAACAGGCGCATCGGGTTTCTCGATAGCAATACGCCACTCACCATCCGGCTTCTTGCCAGAAACGCGTAGCTCACCGCCGATTTCAACCATATAGTCATGAATATCATGGTTTTCAATCACCTCAGCGACCTTATCAATGCCATAACCTTTAGCGGTTGCTGAGAATGATAACTCAAGCCCAGCGATTGTTTTAGCAAGGCCGCTGTCATTTAATACAAGTTTATCGACACCGATACGAGTACGCATATCGTCTAACTCTGACTGTGACGGACGCATTGTTGGCCTTTTGTCAGGACCAAACCCCCACAAATCGATAAGCGGTCCCATGGTAACATCAAGCGTTTTGGTCGACTTCCCAAGGCGGATAGATTCTGCAACTACCAAGCGAAAGTCTTCACTGATAGGCATCACGGTATTCGCTGCTAAACGATTGAACTGGTTAATCTCAGAATCTGGGATATAGGTGGACATAGATTGATTAACAGCCTTTAATGCTTGCTCAACCTCATCATGCAACTGTGCTTGTCCGAGCGGCTTTTCACCGGGGAATACTTTGATGTTGTATGTCGTGCCCATAGTTTTACCAGACAGCACGATTTCCTTGGTTTCAGGTTTTGCGTCTTGGCACCCTGCTAAAAAAACAAATAAAAACGAAATGATAAAAAATCTAGATAAAAAAGCGTAACTTGCTTGCATCTGAATTCCCTGAGTTTAGTACCAACGGGTATAAAAAAGCCCTCGAGCAAAGCATTTTGCTGGAGGGCTTATATTCTAACTTAAGTTCATTGTTAGACCGAAACCTAATTAACCACCGAAGTCATCAAGTAGGATGTTTTCGTCTTCAACACCTAAGTCTTTAAGCATGTTAATAACTGCTGCGTTCATCATTGGAGGACCACACATGTAGAACTCACAATCTTCTGGCGCTTCATGGTCTTTAAGATAGTTTTCAAAAAGTACGTTATGAATGAAGCCAGTGTAACCTTCCCAGTTATCCTCAGGTTGAGGGTCTGAAAGGGCAACATGCCATTCGAAGTTATCATTTTCTTCAGCTAGGCCGTCAAAGTCTTCCACATAGAACATTTCACGCTTAGAACGAGCACCGTACCAGAAAGACATCTTACGCTTAGAGTTAAGACGTTTAAGCTGATCGAAGATGTGCGAACGCATTGGCGCCATACCAGCACCACCACCAACGAATACCATTTCTGCATCAGTGTCTTTCGCGAAGAACTCACCGAATGGACCAGAAATAGTGACCTTATCACCTTCTTTAAGTGACCAGATGTACGATGACATCTTACCACAAGGTAATGTTAGGTTATTTGGCGGCGGAGTTGCGATACGTACGTTTAGCATGATGATGCCAAACTCTTCTGGGTAGTTAGCCATTGAGTAAGCACGGATCGTTTCGTCGTCAACTTTAGACTCTAGCTTAAAGAAACCAAAACGTTCCCAGTCAGCACGATATTCTTCAGGAATATCAAAGTCTGCATATTTAACATGGTGAGCTGGTGCTTCAATCTGAATGTAACCACCTGCACGGAAAGGTACAACTTCACCTTCAGGGATGCCTAGCTTTAGCTCCTTGATGAAAGTTGCTTTGTTATCGTTAGAGATAACTGTACATTCCCACTTTTTAACACCGAAGATTGATTCTTCAACTTCGATTTCCATGTCGTTTTTAACATTCACCTGACACGCCAGACGACAGCCTTCACGTGCTTCACCTTTAGAGATGTGGTCAAGTTCGGTTGGTAGAATATCACCACCACCCTCTTTAATATGTACGCGACACTGGCCACATGAACCACCGCCACCACATGCAGACGATACGAAAATACCCGCGTTTGCAAGTGCACCTAATAGCTTACCGCCAGCAGGAGTCTTGATCGCTTTTTCAGGATCGCCGTTAATATCAATTGTAACGTCACCGCTTGCTACAAGCTTCGATTTCGCTGCAATGATGATAAGCACTAGCATCACAACGATAGCGATGAACATGCTTACGCCTAATACAATAGTTTCCATCGTATAGTTTCCTCGCTACCTTACAGTGAAATACCAGAGAATGACATGAAGCCAAAGCCCATTAGACCTACAGTAACAAAGGTAATGCCTAAGCCACGTAAACCATCAGGAACATCTGCATACTTCATCTTCTCACGAATACCTGCTAACAATACGATAGCAAGTGCCCAGCCCACACCTGAACCTAGACCATAAACTACAGATTCACCGAAGTTTAGGTTACGCTCAACCATGAATGATACCGCACCGAAAATCGCACAGTTAACTGTGATTAGCGGTAAGAAGATACCTAGCGCGTTGTATAGAGCTGGGAAGAACTTGTCCAATGTCATTTCTAGAATTTGAACAAGCGCTGCGATTACACCGATAAACGTCAAGAAGCGTAGAAAGCTAAGATCCACTTCAGGGAAGCCTAACCACTCTAGGGCACCTGGCGCTAGCACTGCGTGGTAAACTAAGTTGTTTACTGGTACAGAAATACCTAGCACAACGATTACCGCAATACCTAGACCTAGCGACGTGGTTACTTTCTTAGATACCGCCAAGAAAGTACACATACCTAAGAAGAAAGATAAAGCTAAGTTTTCAATGAAAACTGCTTTGATAAATAAATTAATATATTGTTCCATCTCTCTCCCCTTATGCCTTCGCTTCTACTTGGTCTTTCTTCCAAGTACGCAGTGCCCAAATAAATGCACCTACGATGAAGAACGAACTGAATGGCATAACTAGTAGACCCATAGGCTGATACCAACCACCTTCAGAGATAAGTGGTAAGATTTCAACGCCAAACAATGTGCCCGCACCGAATAGCTCACGGATAAAGCCAACTGTTAGAAGTACAACAGAGTAACCTAAGCCGTTACCAATACCGTCAAGGAACGACATTGTTGGTGGTGACTTCATTGCGTATGCTTCTGCACGACCCATTACGATACAGTTAGTAATGATAAGGCCGATGAACGTTGATAGTTCTTTCGCTGTTGAGTAAACAACGGCTTGAAGCACTTGGTCTACAACGATTACTAGAGATGCAATAATCGTCATTTGTACAATGATACGCACACTAGAAGGGATGTGATTACGGATCATTGAGATAAATAAACTTGAAAACGCAGTAACCAATGTCAACGCGATTGACATGATAAGTGCATTTTTAAGGCTTGAAGTTACCGCTAGTGCAGAACAAATCCCCAACACTTGCAGTGCAATCGGGTTGTTCGCAAAAACAGGACCAAACAAGACTTCCTTCATTTCTTTTGCATTAGCCATTAGTTCAATGCTCCTTTACGTACTTTCGCAAGGAATGGACCAAACGCTTTGTCGCTTGTCCAGAAATCAACTGTGTGATCAACACCGTTAGAGGTAAGCGTTGCACCAGATAGACCGTCTATCTTGTGTTCGTTACCGCCAGCACTGCCTTTAACTACGTCGACAGGAAGCTCTTTACCTTCCCAAAGTGCAGTCCACTTAGGGTTTTGAATTTCGCCACCCAGACCTGGAGTTTCGCTGTGCTTATAAAAGTTGATTGACTTAATTGTCTCACCATCAGCTTCTAGCGCAAGGAAGCCATACATCACACCCCAAAGGCCATAACCTTGGATTGGTAGAATGATAGTAGAGACTTGACCTTGGTCATCTTTTGCAAAATAAACTGGAGAGTTATTCGTGATACGTTGAATACCTGCTTTGTCTTCTTCTTTTGAAAGCTTGTAACTACGTTTGGCATCAAACTTAGTTGCTTCAAAATCAAAGGTTTCCGCTTTAACGTCTTCTACAAACTCACCGGTTTTAAGACTAACAACACGCGATTCGATATTTTGGTTAAAAACTTCAGATACATTTTTAACTTTATCGAAGCCAGCAACGGCTAAAATATTTCGTTGAATATCTTCGTTTTTGTTTGCTTGCTGCATAGGGCGAAGCTGAACCGAAGCAAAAGATACTACGATTGCACACACTAAACATAAGCCAACAACTACGCCGAGCGTTTTGCCCATTGATTCATTATTAGTTGACACGTGCCAATCTCCTCTTCACATTTGACTGCACTACGAAGTGGTCGAATAGTGGAGCAAAAAGGTTAGCGAATAGGATTGCTAACATCATGCCCTCTGGGTATGCCGGGTTAACAACACGGATAAGCACAACCATTACACCGATTAGCGCACCGTATAACCACTTACCTTTGTCTGTGAAAGACGCAGATACAGGGTCTGTTGCCATAAAGAACATACCAAATGCAAAACCACCGAGTACTAAGTGCCAGTGCCAAGGCATAGCAAACGCAGCATTTGTTTCAGAACCGATTGCGTTTAGAACGAATGACATTACAACCATACCGATGAATGTACCTAGTACGATACGCCATGACGCGATTCGAGCATAAACAAGGAACAAACCACCAAGTAAGATTGCTAGTGTTGATGTTTCACCTACAGAGCCTTGGATAAAGCCGTAAAACGCGTTAAACCAAAGGTCCATGTTGTTGTAGTCTAGTGAACCTGCAGTCGCTTGACCTAAGTAAGTTGCACCAGAGAATGAGTCAACAGCTGTCCACACTGTGTCACCAGAGATGTCAGCAGGGTATGCGAAGAATAAGAACGCACGGCCTGCAAGTGCTGGGTTTAGGAAGTTACGACCCGTACCGCCGAAGATTTCCTTCGCGATTACAACACCGAACGTAATACCTAAAGCAGCTTGCCATAACGGAATTGTCGCAGGCAGGATAAGCGCAAATAATACCGAGGTTACGAAGAAACCTTCGTTTACTTCGTGTTTACGAACTGACGCGAATAACACTTCCCAGAAACCACCAACTGCAAACACAGTAGCGTAAATAGGCAAGAAGAAACACGCACCATAGAACATCTTGGCACCCCAACCTGCCTCAGCGGTTAATTCACCACCAAGCGCTTGGAAAATAGCTACCTGCCAAGTATTGGCAAGCTCAAAACCGTTACCTAGTGCAAGTGCAGCTTGGTGACCGATGTTGAACATACCAAAGAACATTGCAGGGAACGTCGCCATCCACACTAAAATCATAATACGTTTTAGGTCGATGTTATCGCGAACGTGCGTTGCACCTTTGTTTACATAACCAGGAGTGTAGAAGATAGTTGCTACGGCTTCGTAAAGCGCGTACCACTTCTCGTGTTTACCACCAGGTTCAAAGTGAGGTTCAATGTCTTCTAAAAATTTCTTTAAGGCCATTTTTAACCTTCCTTCTCGATAGTAGTCAGGCAATCACGCAGGATTGAACCGTACTCATATTTGCCCGGACATACGTAAGTACATAGTGCTAAATCTTCTTCATCTAGCTCTAATGCACCCAACGAAATCGCAGAATCTAGATCACGTGAAATAAGATCACGTAATAATAGCGTTGGCAAAATATCGAGTGGCATAACACGCTCATAGTTACCGATTGGTACCATCGCACGCTTAGAGCCACCAGTAGACGTTGTCATCTTGAACAAACGGCTAGGTGTTAAGTGTGAAATGAATGTACGTGTTACTGAGAATTTGTCACTACCCGGAGCGATCCAGCCAAATAGCTCTTTCTCGCGACCTTCAAGTAATACTGATACTTGAGTATGGTAACGACCAAGGTAAGCGTGAGGGCCAGTTGCTGTTTTACCAGCTAACACAGAGCCAGAAATGACTCGGTTATCACCGTCTTCAAGCTCGCCTGCAACTAAATCTGTTAGCGACGCACCGACATGAGTTTTCACTAAGCGAGGATTCTTAACTCGAGGACCTGCTAAAGCAACAACTCTGTCTGAGTAGATTTCACCTGTTAGGAACAACTTACCAAACGCGATGACATCTTGGTAACCAATGTGCCATACTTGCTTGTTTGTACCTACAGAATCTAGGAAGTGAATGTGAGTACCCACGTTACCTGCTGGGTGAACACCTGCAAACTCATGAACTTCTACTTGTGAGATCGAAGAACTAGGTACGTTAGCCCCCGCTTTCTTACACACAAATACTTTGCCTTCAGTCAAACGAGATACAACCGCTAGACCCGCTTCAAACGCTTCCACGTTTTCTGCGATGATAACAGCAGGATCTGCTGCTAACGGATTAGTATCTGTTGCTGTCACAAAGATTGAGCTAGGTGTTGCACTCGGCACAGCGACACGGCTGAATGGACGTGCACGAAGCGCTGGCCATTGACCAGACTCGATTAGCACTTCCTTCACTTTTTCAGAGTCTAAGTTGCTTAAGTCAGCAGCTGAAAACTTCTCAAAAGTGATTTGCTCGTCGCCTTGAACTTCGATCACAACGGATTGAAGTACACGCTTAGCACCACGGTTAATTTCTTTAACTACACCAGAAGCTGGCGCAGTAAACTTGACGCCTGGGTTCTTTTTATCTTCAAAAAGAACTTGGCCTTTCTTGACTTGGTCATCCACACGAATATGCATGGTAGGACGCATACCGATGAATTCTTCACCTAGCACAGCTACTCGTTTGACAGCAGAACCATCATGAATAACTTGCTGAGGTGCGCCCTCTATTGGTAAGTCCAGACCTTTTTTTATGTTGATCATACGCACTTGCATTACATTAACGGAAAGAAACTGAAAATATCTTTAGTCACCACAGCGCCACCTCGTTTGTACTAAGTATTAGGTATAAAGAGCAGAAAGTTATGAGTCCGGATAGGGTTCCCAAACAGCCCCTTTAAAATACCCCTCAACGCGCACAAAAAAGCAGCGTCGTGATAAAAGTCCTCACATATTTCTCTGATTTTAACATTAATCGTACTGAGTATGCGAGTGGAATTATGAAATTAATACGACTTTAACGTGGATTTGGATTAGTTGAAAAATCCATCACAGAAAGGAGTATAGACCAAAGTGGTATAGATAAAATTTTTCTTACCCTAATCTGCAAAATAAGTAAAAAATTCGCTATTAAACAAAAACGGGCAAAGTACCAATTAGTACTTTGCCCGTAAATTCAAAAACCGTGAAATTAAACGAGATGATTAATTTCTACCGCCGCATTCACATCCGCTTCGTAATCTACGCCGTCTACTCCAAAGCCGAATAGCTTCAAGAATTCATTGTGGTAGCCAACATAATCAGTTAACTCATCGATTGTATCAGTATCAACAGTATCCCAAATGGTCTGTACACGCGCTTGAACACCGTCTTCTAGTTCCTTATAGTTTTGGAACAAGTGACCGCCATCATCAAAACGTGGCGATTGACCATATAGATTTTCAGTAAACAGCCCATGGATTTGCTCGATAGTCCCTTCATATGTGCCATCACCTTTCATCACTTTAAATAGTGCAGAGATATAAAGAGGCATAATTGGAATAGCAGAGCTTGCCTGCGTCACTACCGCATTCAAAGATGATACATACGCTTCGCCTTTAATATCCGCTGTGGTTTCGCGAATTGTCTGCGTCGCACGGTCCAAATCCTCTTTTGCTTTACCAATAGTCGCGTGACCGTAAATTGGCCAAGTCAGCTCCTTACCGATATAAGTGTATGCCGTTGTTTTAAAGCCATCAGCCAGCACATCCGCTTGCTTAAGCGCGTCAATCCAAAGTTCCCAATCTTCACCACCCATCACTTTAACCGTATTGGCGATTTCATCTTCGTTCGCGGCTTCAACCGTCATTTCATCAATGACGCGCTTTGACGTATTCAAGTTTTTAGTTGTGATAGCTGAGCCAATTGGCTTAAGTGTTGAAGAGTAAACTTCATCAGATTTAGGGTCTTTACGACGAGGAGACGCAAGGCTATATATCACTAAATCTATTTTGCCTAATTCAGCTTTAATGGTTTCGATGGTTTTTTGCTTCAACTCATCAGAAAACGCATCGCCATTAATATTTTTAGACCACAAACCCGCTTCTTCTGCAGCTTGCTGGAACGCAGCCGTATTATACCAACCTGCTGATGCGGTTTTCTTCTCTGAACCTTCTTTTTCAAAGAAGATGCCTAGCGTTTTCGCACCAGCACCAAATGCAGCAGTAATACGCGATGCCAAGCCATAACCTGTTGATGCACCAATTACTAATACATTCTTAGGACCATTCTCGATTTGGCCTTGTTGTTTTACGTATTCAATCTGTTCTTGAACGTGTGCTGCACAGCCTACAGGATGTGCATTAGTACAAATAAATCCACGAATTTTTGGTTTGATGACCATAAGAGATCCTATCCATTGATTTGATACAAAATAAAAGTGAGGTTGGACTCACTTTATTAAAATTACTGCGTAGTGTACTGGCAGATATGTAAAACACACATCTGATCAGCTATCGAACTTAGAGCCACCCAAGCATTTTGGTGACTCAGGCGTCTGACCTTCCTTTTCTGAAAACTCTTCAGGTGTATAGGCATGAATGGCCAAAGCGTGAATATGATTTTGCAGCTCATCTTTTAGCACTTCATTGATTTTTCGATGACGCTGCAGTAGTCTCTGGCCAATAAATTGTTCGCTTACGACAATGACTTTAAAGTGAGACTCTTCGCCACGACTGTGCATATGGCTTTCATTGATAACGTTCAAGTGCTTGCATGCAACGGCTTCAGCTATCTTGTCATAAATCTGTGATTGCATTGACATTATACTTTGTCTCCTAGAGCAATTCGTGACGCTACTATACGCCGTTCAGCGCGTATTTCCAACACTTCGAAAGGTGAGATTAATGCGCCCTTGGGACACTTTGGTCTGCTTTGGCAAAGCATGTTGATAGTCGCGCTGACTATCACCTTGCATTACCAATAAGCTACCCGTTTCCAATAAAATATCGGTTACAGAGTGACTTACTTTGTGGCGTATTTTGAATTTGCGGGTCGCGCCAAGCGACAGTGAAGCAATTGTAGGCGTCAAACCGAGTTCAGGTTCATCATCACTGTGCCAGCCCATACTGTCTTGACCATCACGATAAAAATTAGCCAATACCGCATTAAAAGGAATATTAAATCTGCGTTCTAGCGTTTGTCTTATCCCCAGCAATACCGAAGGCCAAGGCGCATTTTCAAGTCGCTTTCCCGAATAACTGTAATGCACGTCAGGGTCGGCAATAAAGCGTTCTAATCGAGGCGTTTGATGGGTCTTACCAAATAAGGTGATGGTATTTTGCTGCCACGCAAGGCTATTCAGTAGTACATTATATAGCGCTAGACTTTTATCGAAGCTAATAGCCTGTGCTTGATAGCTAAAACCGCTCGGCAAGTTCCGTGCTTTGTCTACTGCTCTCATGTTAAACTACCCGCTGCTTTTATTTATAGAACATTCACATGACGACTGATGCAATTCTAGCCGGAAACCCTTTTACGCTACATAGGTTTCCACTCGATCAAAAAAACCGTAGCTTACAAGCTTGGGATTCAGCCGACGAATACCTGTTAGATTATGTCTTTGAACATCACCACGATGCAAACCGTATTCTCATTCTCAACGATAGTTTTGGCGCGTTATGCTGTGCACTTGCCGACAAGCACTGCACGGTAGTGACCGACTCTTATGTGAGTACCCTCGCCTATGAGCATAATTTGGAGGCCAATGGACTCGCAGGCGCTCAGGTTCATGTACTCACAAGCATGGATGAGCTGCCACAAGATATCGATCTGATATTAATAAAAATTCCTAAAAATTCAGGGCTATTGCAAGCGCAACTTGCACAGTTAAGTAAACTAACTTCAGGCATTCCCGTAATTGCGGCGGGCAAAGCAAAAGAAATTCACACCTCCACATTAAAAAGCTTTAGCCACTTTTTGACGGAGCCAACGACTAGCTTAGCGGTAAAAAAATCGCGCTTGGTATTCAGCAAGACGTCAGCCAAAGCCATTGATAGTAAATTCCCTGTGTCTTGGCCGCTGGAAAAAACCGATTTTATCTTGTCGAATGAAGCAAATGTTTTCTCACGAGATTCTCTTGATATTGGCGCACGTTTTTTTATTAATTACCTTCCTATGGGTAAGAAACCAATGAAGGTCATTGATCTTGGCTGCGGTAACGGTGTTATTGGATTGATGACGCTCGCAAAAATGCCAAATGCCACCGTCACCTTCATCGACGAGTCGGCGATGGCGGTGCACAGCGCGAAGCAAAATATCGTTAATAATTTACCTGAGCGTGTTGCTGATTGTCAGTTTGTCCAAAACGACTGTCTAACGGGTTTTGAAAATTACGGTGCGGATCTGGTACTGTGTAACCCGCCATTCCATCAGGCCAATGCAATCACCGATCACATCGCTTGGCAGATGTTTTTACAAGCTAAGGCAGCGCTTCGACAAGGGGGTGAGTTAAGAATTATCGGTAACCGCCACTTGGAATATGACGATAAACTCAAGCGTTTGTTCGGTAACAGCAAGACACTAGGCAATAACAAAAAGTTCACTGTTTTAAGTGCAATAAAGAGGAGCTAACTTCATGCGTTTTTCATTGCTGATTATTCTGCTAACCTTGATACTCGTGGGCTGTGAAAGCTCACCACGCAGTGTCATTCTTCATCCGGAATATCAAGGTCCTTCGTCAAACGCGCTCGCCGCCAACGTGGCGGTACAAGTAAACGACCTACGGACTACAAAATACACTATTCGCGTGAAAAACCAAGAACCCGCACTTTACGTACCTGATGCTAATTTACCAGTTAATTTTAATCAGGTATTAACACAAGCTCTCACTGCACATGGCGCGCAAATAACACCGGTCGCTGCAACGCAAATCACTGTGAATATCAATCGCTTTAAAGCCATTATTGAGGAGTCTTTCTCGAACCACCAAAGCGATGCTGAAGCTGACGTCACCGTACTGATAAAGCAAGGGGCTCGCAGTTTCAAAAAGCAATATAAAGGTAACGCTAATTTAAATGGTCCTCTAAAACACGACCAAGCCAAAATCGAAGAACAGCTCAACAACCTAGCTCAACAGGTTGTTACTCGAATCGTTCAAGATCCTGAATTTATTCAATTTGTGAGAGGAAGTTAATGAAAAAAATAATTCTAAGCTTAACCGCCCTATTATTAAGCATGAATGTCTTTGCCGAAATGAGCGGTAAATTTGTACAAAAGAATAATCTATTCCCTCGAGTTCAAATCAATACTAGTAAAGGGCCGATTATTGTCGAACTAGACAGATCGAGAGCCCCAATCACAGTAAATAACTTCTTAACTTACGTGATCAACAAAGATTATAACGGCTCTGTTTTCCATCGAGTTGAGCGTGATGAAGCCAATGAAAAAGACTTTGTTATCCAAGGTGGGGGTTACGACAAAGAATACGATGGTATGTTTGAGCGCGAAGCTATCTTCAATGAAAGCGGTAATGGTCTGAAAAATGATATGTATACCATTGCCATGGCATACCAAGACAACAAACCACACTCTGGTACCAGACAGTTTTTCTTTAATATGGACGACAACGATCACTTGAACCCGGGTAGAGGCTGGGGCTTTGCCGTGTTCGGGAACGTCTCTGAGGGCTATGAAACATTGGACGCAATTATGAAGGTGGAAACCGGCTACAATGAAAAGCTTGGCTATACCTTTATACCTAAAGAGCCCGTCATTATTCTTTCAGTCGAAGTATTAAAACAGCCAGAGTAATACCCTTTTATGTTGATATCATCTAGCTTTTCGCAATATCTTAGTTATTACAAAGACAAACGCCTCTTAACTGTCTTTGCTTTTGGAATAAGTAGCGGTTTTCCTTGGGTATTGATTGGCTCGGTGATGTCAGCTTGGCTTAAAGATGAAGGATTAAGCCGCAGCACCATTGGCCTATTTGGCCTAGTATATGGTGCATATACCATTAATTTTTTGTGGTCCCCACTCGTTGACCGCATAAAAATCCCCTTGCTGTATAATCGCTTAGGACAAAGGCGAAGCTGGATAGCAAGTTGCCAATTTATTATTATTATTGCCACCTTCGCATTAGCCACTATTTCAATTAAAACCCACCTTTCGTATGCTGCATTATTGTGCTTTATTATTGCGTTATTTTCAGCTACCCAAGATATTGCAATAGATGCTTATCGTATCGATATTTTACCAGAAGACGAAAGTGAAAAGGCAACGGCTGCGGCAGCGATGGCGACTTCAGGTTGGTGGTCTGGCTATGCCTTACTTGGTGCCATTCCTTTCTTTATGGCCGATTTACCCGGCTTTAGTTGGCCCATTATCTATCAGATGCTAAGCGTCGTCGTCGTGTGTTTATTAGTGGTCACTTTGTTGGCAAAAGAGCCAAAATCTCATCGCGAGCAAGTACAAGAGCAGCTACAGAAGAGTTACGAACAAAAACTTAACCACCGCGCTTCATCAAATGCTTCCAAAAAGGTCTATGCTTGGCTTGCCGTGACCCTGATTGAACCCTTTAAACGATTTTTTGAAAAGAATGGGGTTAAAACGGCATGTGCTCTACTCGCCTTTATTTTCCTATTTAAGATAGGAGAGGCCTTCTTAGCCCGCATGTCCATCGTATTTTATAAAGAAGTGGGGTTTTCAAACACCCAAATCGGACAATATTCCAAACTTGGGACCGGTGTGATCACCATTGTATTTGCATTTCTTGGCAGTATTTTTAACCACAAGTACGGTATCGTAAAAGGCTTGTTTATCAGTGGCGTCGCTATGGCCGCATCTAATTTAATGTTTTCTTGGATTGCAATTGCAGGCCCCAAAGAACACCTTTACGCACTAGCAATTGTAGTGGATGGCTTTACTCAGGCGTGGTCATTGGTAGCCATGGTGGCGTTTATTTCTATGCTCTGTGATAGAGCATTTAGTGCGACCCACTATGCCTTACTGGCATCACTTGGCAGTTTAGGCCGTACCGTGCTGTCGGGCTATAGCGGTTTTGTGATAGATGATTTGCTTGGAGGTAATTGGGCACTCTTCTTCGCGCTAACAGCGCTTATGGTGCTTCCATCATTATTATTT
>NZ_JAKEVK010000220.1:0-7318 GCF_022398435.1 Pseudoalteromonas sp. Isolate6
GAGTTATTTTACAAGAAAGCCTATACGGGAGTAAGCCTAATTTCGATCTAAACTGGCATAAATCAATTTGCGACCAAAATTAACTCACACTATAGTTGTAATTATCATTAATTAGCCCCGTCTCTATTGCTATTCGGGGGTTGAGGGCGTATTTTCCTGAAAATCTTTAAGGGAAAATCAATTTTTTGTTAGTTTTGGACTAGTCTAATGAGAACCAACCACCCAGTAACGCAAAGAGAAAAGACCTTTTCTCGCGATGTAAAACTCATCTCTGTCACCGATCTAAAAGGTAATATCGTTGATTGCAATCAAGCTTTTATCGATGTTAGTGGTTTTACACGTGATGAGCTTGTTGGTCAACCTCATAATATAGTACGACATCCAGATATGCCACCTCTAGCGTTTCACACGATGTGGAAGCAGCTTAAAACAGGCAAACCATGGATGGGGATCGTAAAAAATCGCTGTAAAAATGGTGATCACTATTGGGTTGATGCTTATGTAACGCCAATAACGGAAAACGGCAAAATCATTGGTTACGAATCAGTTAGAAGCTGCCCAGATAGGGCTACGGTTGAACGAGCAAGTCAACTTTACACCAGCGTTAATACCAATAAGGGAAGCGGTATCCGCCTTCCAAAATTACGTGTGATTTGGCCAGTATTTAACATCGCTTCGTCCCTTGCGCTTTGGTATTTTGCCTCAGAGTCTGCAGGATTTTTCTGGTTAATGGCGAATATGCTCGCGTATTCTGCCTATGCGACTTGGCGCGATAAGGAACAATTGAGACGTCTGGAATCTGAGCTGTCACACAGCTTTTGCGATGAAATATCCGAGCAAGTTTACTCAACTTGGGATGGCACCATGGGGTCAATCCAAGTACGCTTGAAAAGTGAAAGGGCACACCTAGATACAATTCTCACCCGTGTTGAACATGCTGCACAGAACGTATCAAAAGGAGCCCACACAGCAAGTAAAGAAGCGCGGGCCACCTATGCTGATTTACAAAAGCAGCAAACTGAGACAGAACTTGTTGCCACTGCTATGAACGAAATGACAACAACCATCAACGATGTATCTAACAGTGTGCAACTGAGTGCTAAAGATGCTCAAAACTCCCTTGATTTGACTTCTCAAACTGAAAAAATCGCTAATAAAACCAAAGTTGCCTTTGGTGATTTGAGTAACACGATTGCCGACATACGCAACTCTGTTGAAGGCGTCTCTAAACAAACTGATAAAATTGCTGCAGCCGCACAAATTATCGAACAAATCGCAGAGCAAACAAATTTGC
Source organism: Pseudoalteromonas sp. Isolate6 (assembly GCF_022398435.1). NCBI lineage: Bacteria > Pseudomonadati > Pseudomonadota > Gammaproteobacteria > Alteromonadales > Pseudoalteromonadaceae > Pseudoalteromonas > Pseudoalteromonas sp. Isolate6. The sequence goes on from NZ_JAKEVK010000220.1 coordinate 1,295, forward strand.
TAGCACTAAATGCGGCAATCGAAGCTGCGCGAGCTGGCGAACAAGGTAGGGGATTTGCCGTAGTTGCTGATGAGGTTAGGCATCTTGCACAACGCACTCAAGAGTCGACAAAAGAGATCCATGCAATTATTGAACAACTAACCAGCAGCACTCAAGCGTCTGTAAATATTGCTCAGCAAGGTCAAGAAGAATCGCTCCATGGTATTGAGCAATTGAATCAAAGCACTGATATGCTTCAACAAATCACTCAAGCTGTTATTCAAATTAGTGACATGTCGATGCAAATTGCAACTTCGGTTGAGCAACAAGCGACTGTGTCTGATGACATAAACCAGCAAGTAGTGAATATTGCCCAGCTTGCGAACAACAGTCTAGATAGTGCAGACAAAGTACATCAAGAGAGTAAAGATCTAGAAACTACAGCAAAAGAAATGCATGAATTGATTATTCGTTTTAAGCGTAAATGATGATAATTAGTTGAGTTAAACGTAGTGGCTCAGATCCATCGCTAATAATAAAAAGGACATCAGTTGATGTCCTTTCCATCATAATTAGGGCTCATAGCTTAATATTGACAATACTTTTTCAATCGCCGCATCTTTGTTCTTTTTTCTAAATGTGATGTCGAAAGGATCGACTTCAACGTCAACAGGAACACCTAGCACCTCCACATTCAAATCCGAACTGTTTTCATAGTACTCATTACTAAGCTCATAAATCCAACCGTTGGGTAGCATCCGTGGAAAAGTATCAGAGGTAACACCAGCTGTAGCACGTCCTACTAATGTTACTTGAGGCAGCGCAGACATCGCCAATGCAAAGGTTTCGCCAGCACTGAAAGTACCGTTTGAGGTTAGGAGATAAATGTCTTTAAGGTAATATGGCCTGTTATTATCAGGCTCTGCATAAACTGCTGTCAGCTGATGTAGCTCCCCTGCATAAAACGTACTAATATCCCAAACAAGCGTATTTTGTGAGATAAAGCGCTTGATTAATTCTAGTGCCTGTATGTCATAGCCACCTTCGTTATCGCGAATATCAATGATCAGCTGATCTGTACGGGATAAGTCTGTGAAAATTTCATCCAGTAAATCGTTGAAAGCCGCATTGGCATAACTAATATCTTGACGTTCAATACCTCCTACATCAATAAAATTTGCAAAACTATAGAGCTTCAAATAACCAATATGTTGACCTCCAGTGTTAATCACTCCCCAATTAGGGCTATTCAGACTTTGCTGTTTACGCATTATAAAGTCTTGCTTTGTCTCTTGATCCAGGTATCGTGCAATCGTGATTTGTAGTTGATTCGTTTGCGTTTCAATATATTTTTCAACAAGCTCACCAGTTAAGCTTAGATCAAATGCTTCTCGCTCTAACCTTTTGAACAAGGTAGGCTTAGCTTCAAAGTTTATCGGTTCTTCTTCAAGGCTAAAATAAAGCCTAGTGTGACCATCATTTAGTAATTCAAGTATCTCACGAAATACACCAAGTAGCTTTGTTTCATTGGCATCACTTAGCTGCCCAGCATACTGGTTATAAACAGCATCCCAATCTACGCTACGCTCAGAGAAAAATGCATAGTGATTTTTCATATCCAACCAAAAAAGTTCAAAGATGGCCTGTGCGTCAAACGTATAGTCACTTTTATCTGAGGTAGATATAAACCCGTCTTTACAGACTTCATCGAGACTGGATATTTCAGTGTATTTTACAGGGCCAGAATCGTAGGGTCGTTTATAGTTGAGCAAACCTACATTTTTGGCGCTAAACGCATCAAATAACGAAAGTGGATCCAATGTCAGAATTGGATAGCAAGAGGAGCCTGTCACTTGCCAAGTCACAAGGCGCTCATCAACTATTTGTTTTATTTCACCATAATGTTCCGAATACCAAAGCTCGTTTCGTTGCGTTTTTTGAACAACTTCTACGCTGCTTTTATTTTCGTCAAAATGGCAACCAGCAACGCCGATACACAAGATTAAAGTGATTGGTCTTAAATTGAATTTTTTCATCATAACTTCCTATCGAATTAAAATATGAAGTTATCTTAAAGTGTAAGCAGCGATTTGATTGTCGCGGATTTGTCAGGGATTTGTCATAACTAATTGATTAACATTGGGGACAAATTGATAGTTAGACATGCACCACCGAGTTCACTTCTGCTTACCGAGATCCCAGCGTCGTAGTGCAATAAAATTTCTTTTACGATGGTCAAGCCAAGGCCTGCACCTCGTCTTTTTCCTGAGCGACTTTCATCTACCGTAAAAAAGGCTTGGAAGACTAACTCATGTTTATCTTCGGCAATGCCAATGCTATCATCTTCAACAGTTAGGAGAAGTTGAGCGTTACATAAACTTAGTGAAACACGGATCTGCTCGACTGCAAATTTATCAGCATTAACAATTAAGTTATGAAGCACACGTTTCACATCTGTTTGGCAGGCCCTTATCCTCACTGAGTTTGGACAATTTATAGTTATAGGGTGGTTACAGTATTTTTCTAAAGTGATGATGTATTCATTAATTAGTGTACACAAATCAAAATTGGAAACGCTGATCTTTGCGGAAAACTGTTCTACTTTACTGAACTCCAAAATTTCATGCACCAGCATTTCAAGCTCTTCACATTCCTCAAATAACTCTCGAACCAGATTTTTGTTCTTTGGCGGAACATCAAGCAACTCAAGCTTGAGCTGAAGTCGGAATAATGGCGTTTTGAGCTCGTGAGATACGGCTCTGATCATATTCCTTTGCTGTGCAAAGGCACACTCTAATTTTTCAGCCATTTGATTAAAGGCGTAATTGACACGTCCAACTGCTAAAAGTCCGGTATCAGCACGTTTAGATAACAATCCTTGTGCAATTAGTTTACTAGCATGTTCTAACCTAGAAAGTCGAAATTGCAACCAAAGTGAGTGCAACAAAAATAGGACTAGGATTAGTCCCAAGGGTAAACCATACTGAATAAAATTGAGGATCGCCCCTGCAGAGCCTTGCACTCCAACCGCAGAAAACGCAATTAACTCTTTACCTTGTATCTTTGCGATTACGGTTTGTAATTCCTCATCATAAACGTTTTCGATGACTAGCTTAGTCGTTTGCTCAAATGCAGGTTTATCAAGTGTCTGTACTTTTAGATTACTTTTTTCTGAGATCTGGGCAAGTAAAGCTTGCCACTGAGCATCATCCAAGCCAGGACGAGCTGCTTCTAAAGCATAAACATAGGCTAGATAATCTAGCTCTACGTCCTTTTTCAGCTCTTTTGAGAAATAACTTGTAGCTAGAGAAGTCAAAAGGGGGTTTATCACTAAAAACAAACTAACAAAGAGTAAGCTTGCAAATGCAAAACGTATGCTTGTCATTCAGTTTCCTTGCTATTTACAAAAATATATCCTTTCCCTCTTACAGTGATAAGGTGTTGATAGGGCATTTCATCACCGATAATCTTTCTTATCTTCATGATTTTATTGTCAACTGTACGATCGAAACCATCAAATGAGCGGCCGTACAGCTGAGTTGAAATCTGGTCGCGACTAAGAATAGAGTCAACATTAGACGCCAAAAAATGAAATAATGTGTATTCACTGTCTGAGAGACCAAGCGGTATACCATCTTGGCTTGCTTGCCTTGTCGATGAGTTAAATGAGAAGGGGCCAACACGGAGCACGTGCCCATTTCGCTGTTTATTCTTACTTTCTTCTGCTAAGCGAACTAGTTTTCGAAATCTCGCTAAGATAATTCGAGGGTTGACTGGCTTATGAATAAAGTCATCAGCACCCATTTCTAATAGCGTAATTTCGTCTATATCATCGTGACTCGCGGTTAGCACAATCAATTTACCATTGTACCTGTTTTGTAATGATCTACAGATCTCGAAACCATCTTTATTTGGTAACATCAAATCAAGCAATACAAAATCCGGTTGAAGTTGCAGTACATGCGCCAATCCACTCACTCCATCATTTTGGATACTCACGATAAAACCATGTTTTTCAAAAAAGCGCCTAAGCAGCTCCGCCAGGCCTAAGTCATCTTCAATGATTACCAATGATCTAGCGCTCATACATACTCCTTAAAATCCAGACCGAACGCTCAGAGCCTAAATCTTCCGTTTTAAGCCTGATTTAGCACGCTCTTTAATATTGGTTTGAATATAGATTTGATCTGTTGTTGCGATTTTGGCGTGACCTAAATCTTCAGATAGATGTTTTAGCGGGCGGTGATGTGCATCATGCGTCGCACCTGTATGTCTTAGCCAGTGTGAAGTCGCAGCTTCGAGCTGCTCTGACTCTTCCGTAAAGCCATCTTCCTTTAGTTTTGCCACTGCTAAGTCAAAACTTTGCTGAACAATACGGCGTAATTGACGAACGTTCATACCGCCTTGTCCCCTTAGTTTATGAACAATTGGGTAGGGCTCATCAACGCGAGGTAGGGCGCTTAACCCCCGGTACTGTCGATAACGCTTTAAATAACCAATAAAGTCTTCGCTAAGCGTTACATCCCTTAGCTTATTACCCTTACCCATAATTCTTAGGTACCAAAAATCATCTTGATCCTGCCAAAAATGACTCATTACTGGTGACCAATGAGGGCGGTCAGACAGCTCTGAAATACGTAAATACAAACCCTTTAAACAAGCTAATACAAAGAGATTCCGTTCTAGATCCGGCTGCTGTTCACTTAAATCACGTGTTACGCCAAAAACATATTCCCATTGCAAGTCACTCAGTGTATCAGGAAGATTGATTTGCGATTGAACAACTAAATATGGGCTATTTTTTTTAACCACCGGAACAAAGTTCGCGAACGACTTTTCTTCTAAAATGGCAAACTTGTAAAACACATTCAGCGCGGTAAACATCGCAGCCAACGTTTGCTGGCTAGCGCCGTTTTCTTTGAGAACAAACGGCCGCCAATTTTCGTTAACCTGACGAATACCTTGGTTTTGTTTATAACGCCACTGTACAGAAGTTTGCGTCCATGCTTTATCAGGCTCAACCACAAAATCCACATACGCCTCGATATCTTCCCGTTTAAGCTCAAACACTGACTTCTCAGCAACCAGCCATGACCATAAATAAAAACGTTCAAGCTCATTACGAAAGCGGTTAAAAGTTGCTTCAGACTTACGACCGTAAACATACAAAAACTGAAATAAAAACTGCAGCTCGTTATCTACTGGTAATAATTTACCATGGCGAGCCAAAAATTTTTTCAGCTCGGGATATTCATGCGCAAGCGTATCATCTTCAAGGTGGGCGATTTGATACCTAAGCTGCTTTAAGGTGTCGACCAATGGTAAAATCATGATAAGTCCGATATTGGTTAGTATTGGACATATTATAGTGACACCTATGCATGTTATGCAACACTGTATAAATAAGCCTATAATTTACGTTATGTTAAATAGGTTAAATACCGACATTTTGCCTGTCTATTATCTATTCAACAAAGCAAAAACGAAAAAAAGCGAGGGTTTCCCCTCGCCTTGTCTACAATCTACTGTCTACGTGTTTCTGTATTTATTCACAGTAGTTCGCTACATACGTTAAGTCATTGATGTGCTCTGGACCATCCATGACAAAAGTCGATTCTGCAGTGTTTGGATCTAATGTATAGATCTTTGCATCTTCTCCTTTATTGCGGCCAGACACGTATAGCGTACCATCTGAGCTTACCGCCAAACCAGATGCCCAATTCACACCATGTTCGCCAACTAAGTCTAACGTCATCGCGCCTTTGTCTAACGTGTAAAGTGCTTTGCCTGTGAGGACGTAAATTACATTTGTGTCTGCTGAATAAGCAATGTCACCATGTGAAAAGTCATCACCAGTATAGCTTAACTTGCCAAATACTGTTTTTTCACCCGTCTGCATATCAAACTCATACAGATAAGTTTTACTGGTAGCTAATAACTTAGTGCCGTCTGGCGTTACTGCTGAGCGATAAATCGGCCAAGAAACCGCATTAGCAGCTAAAGTCTGCTCCGCATTGTCTAATGAGACCTTCCACAGTGATGACG
>NZ_JAKEVK010000221.1:0-7316 GCF_022398435.1 Pseudoalteromonas sp. Isolate6
AATTACAGATTTATCCCAAATATAGTAAGTTGGCTTGTTACGGCACGATGTCGGAACAAGCCAACGAAAAGATAGGTGAAATGATTACTTACCCAAAGCGCAAATTACTTATGCCTATCTTTTAGCGTATTGACCACATCACTGAGCGTAAGCCCTTGTCTCTGTAATAAGACAATAAGATGATACAGTAAGTCTGCGGACTCATTGAGCAACTCTTCGTTGTCGTTTTTCATCGCCGCCAGTGCCACTTCAACACCTTCTTCTCCGACCTTTTGACAACTACGGCTTAAGTCTTTTGCAAACAAAGAAGCGGTATAACTACTTTCAGGGGATGCATTTTTCCTCTGGGCAATCACTCGCTCAAGCTTGCCTAAAAATGCAAGCTCTGGCATGGTATCCGCAAAGCAACTTTCGCTGCCAAGGTGGCAAGTTGGACCTTGTGGCTTTGCGTAAATCAGCAGGCTGTCTTTATCACAATCGGTATGCACTTCCACCAAAGTTAACACATTATTTGAAGTTTCACCTTTGGTCCAAAGACGCGATTTAGAACGCGAATAAAAAGTCACAAGTTGCTTTTCTAGTGTCACTTCAAGGGCTTCTTTGTTCATAAAGCCTTGCATCAACACTACCCCGGTTAATACGTCTTGTACGATAGCGGGAATGAGTGCTGATTTATCAAAATCTACTTCTGCTATGTTTTGTTTATTAATTATCATTGTCGTGCTGCCACATCATTATTTATTAAGAACTGCTTGAGCTTTGGAATTTCAATCACACCTTTATGGAACACACTTGCAGCCAAAGCACCATCGACATTAGTTTGTTTAAATACATCAACAAAGTCTTGCATACTGCCTGCGCCGCCAGAGGCGATAAGTGGCACTTTACACAATGTTCTAATCGCGCTGAGCTGCGCTATGTCATAGCCATTACGAACGCCATCTTGATTCATACAATTAAGTACAATCTCTCCGGCTCCAAGATCTTGAACTCGTTTGACCCATTCTTGCGTTTTGTATCGAGTACGACTTGACGCATTCGGATCGCCAGTTAACTGGTATACTAAATATTCTTGAGTTTGCTTATCATAAAAGCTGTCTACGCCTACAACCACACATTGCTTACCAAATTCATCATGTAACTCTTTAATGAGTTCAGGCCTTGCAATGGCAGGGCTATTAATGGAGATCTTATCTGCACCTTGCTCAAGCACTCGAGCTGCATCAGCCACCGATTTAATCCCACCAGCTACGCAAAATGGTATATCAATATGTCTAGCAATTTCAGCTACCCAATTCACATCAAGCAAACGCTTTTCAACGCTGGCACTGATCTCATAAAACACCAGTTCATCAGCACCGGCCTCACTATAACGCTTGGCGAGATCAAGAATATCCCCAACCACTTCATGGCCTTGGAATTTAACACCTTTGACAACCTGGCCGTCTTTTACGTCTAAACAAGGAATTATGCGTTTTGATAGCATGTTAAGGCCTCCTCAACGCTAAAAACACCTTCAAGTAGCGATTTGCCAAGTATTACTCCACCTACTTGTTGTTTCGCAAGCCGTGCAATATCCTCAAGAGAGCTCACGCCCCCTGATGCTTGTACTTTAATTGCACTGTTATGCTTAGTGATGTCTTCGTATAATGCAAACGATGGACCTGTCATCGTGCCATCCTTACTGATATCTGTGCATAAAAAGTCGCTTACACCTTGCTCTACATAAAAATCTAACAGCTCGAATAGATCGCTTTTCGCATCATTGAGCCAGCCGTGAGTAGCAGGAGACCAGCCATTTTCAGTTTTGTTCACGTCAAGTGCTATCACAAATTTATCGGCGCCACATGCTTTAATCCATGCTGCAACTTCTTGCTGTTTATCTACCGCCATCGAGCCTATCACCACTTGGGCGGCTCCGGCATCTAGCCATTGCTTTACGTCGTCCATACTGCGAATACCACCGCCTACTTGAAAGGGTACAGATAAAGCCTTAGTCGCTGCCTGAATGGTGCGCCATTGCTTTTTGCTCGGGTCTCGAGCACCTTCTAAATCCACCAAATGGAGCTTTGCAGCACCTGCATTTTGGTATTCAAGTAAACGCTCCGCTAAATTAAATGGGTAAAACTGTGCAGTTTCGTACTTGCCTTGATACAAACGAACAATATTGTTCTCTAATACATCTAAAGCGGGAATAATCATTGTTCGTCCTTTTATAGCTGCCAATTAATAAAGTTTTGTAAAAGCTGCGCACCAACCTTGCCGCTGCGCTCAGGGTGAAATTGCATGCCAGCATAATTGTCGTTTGCAACAATCGCAGAAAACGCTTGACCGTACTCACCCGAAACCAGTGTCGATTGATTGATGATATGCGCAAAACTGTGCACAAAATACACTTGCTCTTGTTCACTGAGTCCTGCCGTGAGCGCATGGGGCTTCACCACTCGGAGATTATTCCAGCCCATGTGCGGTGCTGTTAACTCGTTAGTCTCTAATAACTCAACCTTACCCGGAATGCGACCTAAGCACGGAATATCACCTTCTTCTGTCGATTGACAAAGCAGCTGCATCCCTAAGCAAATACCCATCAAAGGCCGTTGATAGTCAGCTATCGCCTCTACCCAGCCTTGCTCATTTAAACGCTTCATTGCCACATTGGCATGGCCTACGCCCGGTAAAATTGCTCGTTCAAAGCTGGCTAGTTTCTCCGGTGCAGTGATCACTTCAGGTGTAACACCAAGGCGCTCAAATGCAAAACGCACTGAATTAATATTGGCACAACCGGTATTAATAATTGCAATCATAAACACCCCTTAGAACTTGCCATTTGCTGTGACGCATCCGTTGCAATTGCCATACGAATAGCACGAGAAAACGCTTTGAATAAGCCTTCAACTTGGTGATGGGCATTACCTTCACTGACGCTCAGAATTAAACTCACAGCCGCATTATCCGCAAATGACTTGAAGAAATGCTCAACCATTTGTACATCCAAGTCACCCACTTTATCTCGTGTAAAATCAGCATTGAGTACAAAAGATGCGCGTCCAGATAAGTCCAACTGACATTCTGCTTTACATTCATCCATCGGCAACGCAAAGCCATAACGTGCGATTTGTGATTTTGTGCCAAGCGCGGCCTTAAAAGCCTGACCAAGAGCAATCCCGATATCTTCTACGAGGTGGTGTTCGTCTATGTGTAAGTCACCTTTCGCCTGAATATTCAGGCCAAGGTTGGCGTGGGTTCTGATCTGATCTAGCATGTGGTCAAAAAAACCAAGCCCCGTCGAAATTTCCCCATTGGCTTGTTGGTCTAGATTTATCGCCACCGAAATCTGCGTTTCTTTGGTATTTCTGGCAATTTGTGCGCTGCGATTTAAGGTGGTTAACTGCGTCACAATAGCAGGCCAGTTATCTTTGTAGAGAACACCTTCAATGCAGAGGTTTTCTGCAAGCTGAATATCCGTTTGTCTATCCCCAATAACAAACGATTTGCTAAGGTCCACTTTGCCCGAGCGCATCAGTTCGGTGAGTAATCCAGTTTTAGGTTTACGACATTGGCAATTGTCTTCATCAAAATGAGGGCAGATCAATACCTCTTCGAAACGGATCCCTTGGCTTGTTAGTATTTGCATCATTTTATCTTGAGGCGCATCAAAATCTGCTTTAGGGAAGCTACTTGTGCCGAGGCCATCTTGGTTAGATACCATCACTAATTTATAACCAAATGACTGTAATTGTAATAACGCAGGGATCACATTAGGTAATAGTGCTAGCTTCTCTAGACTATCTACTTGTTTATCGGTTATTGGCTCTTCGATAATAGTGCCATCGCGGTCGATGAATAAATACGGGGCGCTCATGATACTTCCTCAGTGACTTGGCATTGTTTCAGCCAATTTTCTACTTGTTTTAATTCCTGCTCGTTGCCGATAGAGATGCGCAGCCAATTGTCCTCGCCAAACAGCACAAATGGCCGCATGATTAAACCTTGGAGCATCGCTTGCTTTACAAACTGCTTGTCGGTTAGCTGTAAAGTAACAAAGTTGCCTTCGCCACATAATATTGCGCTTACGAATTCGCTGTCTTGTAGCCATTGTATAAGCTTCTTTTTTGCTAGGTTCAAAATAGAGACTTGGCGACGCATCTGAGTTAATGCGTCTGGCGTTAACGCAGTTGCTGCAATTTGTGCCACGACTGTAGAAACAGGGTAGGGCGCAATCACTTTTCTCACCGGTGCCAATAGTTGTTCACTTGCTAACATAAAGCCAACGCGAAGTCCCGCTAGTGCAAACGCTTTAGATAGCGTACGCAGCACGACGACATTTGAGAACTCTTTGATTAGCTCGACACAGGTTTTTTCTTCACAAAACTCAATATAGGCTTCATCAACGACCAAAATTGCACGGCCTTGAAGCTTACCTGCAAGTGCTGCAACTTTGCTGGCAGGTTGCATTGCACCGGTTGGGTTATTTGGATTACAGACGAAGACAAGTTTAGCCTCGCCAATTGCAGCGGTTAGTGTATCCACATCGTCATTGGCAAGCTGATCTTGGCTTAATTCATTAATCGCAATGTTATGAGTGTCAGCCGTAACTTTATACATTCCATAGGTAGGAGTAAAAATCGCAATGCTATCTTTGGCTGACTCGCAGTAAGTTCGAACTAAAAGTTCAATCCCTTCATCTGCGCCACGAGTCATCAGCACATTTGTTTGCTCGACTTTTGCGTAGCTCGCATAGGCACCTATTACGACTTGTGGCTGCGGGTCGGGGTAACGATTTAAGTTATCAAAACGCATTTCAAGCATACGAGCGTATGGACTTTCATTGGCGTTAAGCCATGTTGTGCCTGTCAGCTTTTCGCTTTTTGCAGAGCTGTAAGCCTTTAGTTTTTCGATGTTATTAGGTAACGCAATACTAGTCATTAATATTCTCCAACCTTACTTTAACAGCATTCGCGTGAGCGTCTAGACCTTCAGCTTGTGCCAGAGGTAAAATGGCAGAGCTCAAACCACGCAGGCCCTCTTTTGTGATGGTTTGTACTGTGTAAGCCTTATAAAAATCCATCAGATTTAAACTTGAGTAGGTTTTTGAATAACCATAGGTTGGCAGTACATGGTTGGTGCCTGAAGCATAGTCACCTGCTGACTCTGGCGTATAGTCACCGACAAACACTGAGCCCGCGTTTTTTACTAGCGGCAGGAAACATTCAGCATCTCTTATCTGTAAGATAAGGTGTTCTGGCCCATACTCTGCTGAGATCTCAAATGCTTGCTCTATGCTCTCAACTAAAACAAGCGTGCTATTTTTAAGCGCAGCTCTGGCAATATCAGCGCGGCTAAGTTCACCGAGTTGGCGCTCGATTGCAGCTTGAGTTTCTTCGATAAGCTGACTATCAGATGCTAATAATATGACTTGCGAGTCTTCACCGTGCTCCGCTTGAGAAAGTAGATCGGCTGCGATAAATTCTGGATTAGCCCCTTTATCTGCAATCACTAACACCTCTGAAGGGCCAGCAGGCATATCAATCGCAAGTCCAGGTACCGACTGAGAAAGTAACTGTTTTGCCATCGTAACAAAGCCATTACCTGGGCCAAAAACCTTATTCACTTTTGGTACGCTGTCGGTACCTAAAGCCATCGCAGCAATTGCTCCAGCACCACCACATTCAATAATGTCAGTAATGCCACAGAGTTTAGCTGCATACAAAATCGCAGGGTTTATCTGACTATCACCTTTAACTGGGGTTGCTAACACAATTGTTTTGGCACCGCTTAGCTGCGCGCAAACACCTTGCATCAATACAGAAGAAGGTAGAGGAGCGCTACCACCAGGTACATATAAGCCTACAGCTTCTATCGCTTGATATCTAAGCTCGCAGATGACACCCGGCTGAGTCTCAACTGTCTTGCTTTGTGGTAGCTGCAACTGATGAAACTTTTTAATGTTGCTATAAGCTAGGTCAATAGCACTTTTCAGCTCTGGCGCTAACGCGTATTCGCTGTCGGCGATCTCTGTTTCTGTCACTCTTATTCTGGGGCTGACGCGAGCATCGAATTGCTCAGCATAATCAAGAAGTGCGTTGTCGCCGTTGCGAGCGACGTTTTCGATTATCGTTTCAACTGCCGCTTTTACCTTGTCACCCACTTTGACCGCAGGACGGCTCAAGCATTCTATGCGTTGCTCGCTGGTGGCTAACTGCCAATCAAACATGGTATTACTCCATCATCTTTTCAATTGGCATAACCAGAATGGAGTTAGCGCCAAGCGCCTTTAACTCTTCCATTGTCTCCCAAAACAGAGTCTCAGAGCTGACCATGTGAAGTGCAACATATTCATCGCTGCCAGCAAGTGCAAGCAAAGTTGGTTGGCCGGTACCTGGTAAAAGTGCACATACTTCATCTAACTTGTTCTTTGGTGCATGCATCATGATGTACTTACTTTCTTTTGCTTGTTTCACCCCTTTAAGGCGTGGCATTAGCTTATCGATTAGCGCAAGCTTACTTTGGTCAGTCAATGCTGCATTTTGAATGAGGCAAGCATTCGATTCTAAGATAGTATCGCCTTGCATAAGGCCATTAGCTTCGAGCGTTGCACCGGTTGATACTAGGTCACAAATGGCGTCAGCGAGACCTGCTCGAGGTGCAACTTCTACCGAGCCTGTTAACATGACCACACTAGCATCAATGTTCTCACGTTTTAGATATTGCTTTAAAATCTCAGGGTAGGTGGTTGCGATGCGTTTGCCGTTAAACCAGGCTTTTTCCTGTAGACCTAGCTCTTGTGGCCACGCCAGCGCTAAACGGCAAAAGCCGAAGTCCAATTTTGAAAGCTTAGTGACTTCAGCAAACTGCTCGTTACGCACACGCTCAGCTTGCGCTTCTTCTAAAACATTTTCGCCAACAATGCCTAAATCACAAACGCCGTCCATTACAAGACCCGGTATATCATCATCACGCACTCTAAGTACATCAATAGGCATGTTGGTAGAGTGTGCAATTAGACGCTGTTCACGTAGATTTAGTTTTACACCTAGTTGTTTGAGTAGGGCTTGGCAATCCTTTGAAAGACGGCCTGATTTTTGGATTGCGATTCTTAAACGATTATTGTTACTCATTATTTATTTCCTAATTCTTTAAACGAAAAACCCCGAGGCGGAACCTCGGGGCGAAATAAACTTTGACTATACTTTTTGTTTCGCCGGAGGTTCCTTTAAGGAATAACCCACCAGCGAAATACCTGACAGGTTATCCCGTATGATGATGGTGATGATGAATTGCTGTCAGTGTCATTAGCATGATGTTACCTTTGTAAT
>NZ_JAKEVK010000222.1:0-7261 GCF_022398435.1 Pseudoalteromonas sp. Isolate6
GTATAAAAATACTTAAATCACTTCGGTCAAAAACGTTTATCGATTGGTTGTTTTTTAGCACTCAAGCATATCTCTACATCAAAACTAAGCTATTGATCAATGATGACACCCATAGAAAAAACAAATGACACCCACCACAATTAGCATCCAAGCTAAGGAAGTGCACCAAATCACATATGCAGAATTAAAGCTTAGGAGGTATCTTTAGAAGGCGCAAATTAGTGGTGGGTGTCAGCGATTTGATTTCAGTATTCGATGGTAAGCACGTCTGGTATCTGGCAGGCCGGCAGAGACAATGGCATGTGATCAGATAAAACTGTAGTAATAAAACAAAGCCCACAGCCGCGGGTTTTGTTTTATCGGAGTGAATATGAGTATATGTACACTTTAATAATGGCAATCAGTGAGTATGTCTGGTGCGGCAATTTGGCGCCATAATGCGGCACCTTATTGCAACTATGGGCAAGGTGTATTTGTAATTCTCTAAATTTAAAGGGTATTTAGAAGTGGCGTAGGTTTTGCCTAAGTAACAAAACATTCACAAGGAGACGAATTATGATTTTAAACACTTCTATCCAGGGCGCAGTGAGCCCAGTCTCGCAGTATGCTTCCGTAAAGAATACCAACACGGTAGCTGATGTCAGTAACCAATCTACACAAGCCAGCGCGACGGTCGTGAAGCATACATGGGATTCTTTTCGGGATGATGTTGAATCAGATCCTGTATTTGCAAGAAAAATGGCAGAAGCAATCACTTTTATCCCTAACAAAATGACCGTAAACCTCAACGAGGCGCCACCACTGACTGATCCCGTTGCACACAAAAAGTGGGCCGACCAGTCTGTTGAGTTTGACCGAATTGCCGAGCAAGTCACTGAGCAACGTATTGCATTGTTCAATCGGATGAAAGGTGAGGGAGCCTCTGATGCTGATATTTATAACGAAATGATTGCGTTTAATAAAACGCTGCCAATGGACTATCAGGCAAAAGCGGGCATGTTAAGTGTTAACGAGTATGCGTGATGCTTATAGACCTTCTTTTGAAGGCCTATAGTTTACTTCTAATTATAATTGATGAAAATCATTGATGACACCCACTGCTATTTGTACCTATGCTGGCAAAGTGAAGTAAAAAAGCATGTAAACACTCCAATAATTTTGGTCAATAACGTTTATCGATAGGTTATTTTTTAGCGCTCAAGCGTATCTCTACACTAAAACTGAGTTATCGCGCACGACTAAGCGCTGCAAATACGGCAGTAAGATATTCTAGAATTGAGAATGTGAATTTTGCTAAGCCAACAAACGCTTGCTGTTTACTAGATTTTCCCGTCGTCGTTTTTGCAGTGTTTCACAGTAAGCGGTTATTGTTCGCTCTCGACCAACAGCACCGTGAAATACCCGAGAAAACTGCGTAGTGAGTTTTATCCAGTTCTCAGGCTCTATATTTAATCGAGTGAGAATAGGCTGAGACTCAAAGATATAGCCTCGCTTGTTGGCTCGAATGCACTGGCCTGTAAGTTCAACTAATTCAATATAGGATTTGAGCTCAAAAGGCAGGCCTTTTGGCATGTGTTTTCGTGGGCTGCCAGCAAAGCGTAATAGGCTTTTTGGTTGTTTGCCCAGCTTTGCGTGGTCAATGCGCTTTTTGATGCTGGTGTAGTCTGAGGTTTCAGGCGTTGTGGCAATGTTGGCTCTAATGGGGTTCAGGTCTACATACGCTAAACACGCAGCCAATGATGCCTCGTCTAGTAATGCTTGGGACTTAAATCGTCCTTCCCAAAACCGACCTGTACAATTATCTTCGTTATTTGCTCGGCGGGCGATGTCTTCGTTAAGTACCCGCATAAACCAACTAATATCAGCGAGTCTTTCTCTGTACTTATCAACCAGCTCATCTAGTATCAATTGCTCCGACTCACTCAGTGGCTCATCTTCAATAAACTTTTGGCTTATCCAATTGCCTTTAAATAACTTGTGCCATCGCATCACAGTCGCTTTATCCGACAGGCGCTTAGCCTTTTTATCATCAACATATAAAACAATGTGGGTGTGATTACTCATCACGGCATAAGCACAGACATCAATACAAAACACGGAGCCCAGCATCAGGAGCTTTTCTTCAACCCAATCACGGCGGTGTTCGTATGATTTGCCAGTAAATCTATCTTCACCGCACAGAAAGGCCCGTCTTACGCAACGGGAGATACAGTGATAATATTTGGTGTCGGTTAAACTGATTTGTCTTTTACGTGCAGTCGCCATAATTTGTTTTCCTCAATCCTTTGAGTGCAGAATTAAAGCTTAGGCGGTATATTTGGAAGGTGCAAATTAGTGGTGGGTGTCAGCGATTTGTTCTCAGACCCCAACATCAGGAGTTTTTCTTCAACCCAATCTCGGCGGTGTTCGTATGATTTTCCGGTAAATTTATCTTCACCGCACAGAAAGGCGCGCCTTACGCAACGGGAGATACAGTGATAATATTTGGTGTCGGTTAAACTGATTTGTCTTTTACGTGCAGTCGCCATAATTTGTTTTCCTCAATCCTTTGAGTGCAGAATTAAAGCTTAGGCGGTATATTTGGAAGGTGCAAATTAGTGGTGGGTGTCAGCGATTTGTTCTTTCAGCGATTTGTTCTTGTGCCGGATGTGGCAATACCAGTTCTGTGAGCCAACGTAAGTGTTTGAGAGACCAGTTTGCTGTGCCAGCATAGTTAATGTTGTTGCGAAGAAGCATTGCTTTTAGCTGGTACTTTGCATCTTTTAAATCTTTCATCGCAACTTCTCGAGCACGAGATAAATCACGAATAGCTTCATCTTCCGGCTCAGGCACATAAATAGGGGTTAAGTCTTCAGACTTAAGTAATTTAACTAGTTTAAGTGCATCACGTTTGTCAGTTTTTATACGCTCGCCAGGTTTTTTTAGGAATAAGCGATGGGGCAACTACGTAACAGCAATGTCCAAGAGAAGTAATTAAGCGGTAAATCCAGTAACCACAGGGACCAGCTTCATAAACGAAATGGAGCGTAGTGTTAGGGTATTTAGATTCAAATTGTCTGATAAGCTTTTTAATAGTGACTTTAGCTGAAGAAATACGACCGAAATGAATGGGTTGTGCGCCTCGATTGTCTTCAATATAGGCAACTTCAATGAACTCTTTATGAGTGTCTAAGCCAATGAAAAGTATGTTATGTTTAGTCATGCTAGCCTCTGCTATTTAGTTATTTGACAAACTAATTATGGCTCTGGCTTTAAGCTAACCCACGAAATGCGGAGGCTAGCACCGTGTGGGAGTCATTATGTCTATGTGCTCAGGGGAGTTTCCTATCTTGAACGAAAATTATAAGTATGCAGCCCATATGGTTTCTTGGGTAGAGAAGCTTGGTGTACCGGAAATTCCTTTGGCAAAAAGTGCATTTTCACAACTAAAAGGTTATTGGATTGAACATAAAAATCTTAACCTTGAGCAGTTAAAAGAGGATTTGTGGTCTTGGGTTGATAGTAACGATGGTTACAACATATCTGTCCCAGAAGTAGCAAAGATGAGAATTATTTTGTGCTTAGCTTATGAAGATAATCGCGAGTTAGAAGATGTTGGCTATTTTGAAGATTTATTAGTAAATCTTGGCATCTCACATGAAGATGCATACAAGCGCACATAACAAAGTGCTTAAAGGGCGGACACAAATAGCTTAGCTGTGCTTGTTCCTCATAAATTTTAGCCAACTAATTTTTGCCGTTTATTTGCGGCGTTATGTATCAAGGTGTGCCGATGAAATATTTCAAATTTAGTTGCGTAACTCTTGGTTTCTTAATCCTTGTAGGCCTATTTGTTCCCGGTATGGTTGATTGCCCACCTCTCCACCAAAACGACGAAGCAGAACTTGATATTGAGATATTACAAACTGCAATTTCACTTTATTATAAAGACAATAACCGTCTACCAGAACATCTTGGAAATTTAATTGACGGCACTATTATTTACATAAAACGATTACCTCAAGACCCTTGGGTAATTGAGTATCAATACAGCGTTGTGTCAGCAGATTCATTTTTGTTGTGGTCTAAAGGTTCTATTTTAAACAGTGATGTCTTAGTGTTATCAGCGTATAAGTATGAAGGTAATAGCTTCAAAAAAGTCGTTATCAACAAATCAGGTTTTGGTACATAACAAGCCAAGTCAACGGGACAATTTTAAGCTGGCTCCCGTCGCTTCGCTCCTAATTTTAGCCAGCTTAAAAGCAGCCCTGTTTGGGGCGTTAGGGTAGCAAATGAAAACTGGAGTATATTTAGCATTACTATTTTTGACTTTTTCTTTGAATGCGAAAAACATCAGCACTCATACCGTAAGTAGAGATGATGGCACTAATATATCTTATTACCTCCTTCGATCGCTCCCTCAGTCACAGAGTGATACGTTGCTGTTGATTCTTCAGGGATCTGATTGCAACAGCGTTCTAAAAATCGAAACAATATTTACAGATTATCAGAATGTTTGGCCAGAGGCAGACGTCCTCTTAATTGAAAAATACGGCATTGATAGCGCGCTGACCTATAGCGAAGATGCTGAACGTAAAGACTGTCCAGCACAATACATTCAAAACGACAGTCCGGATCAGCGTGTGGCTGACGTTATGAAAGTTTTAGACTTTATACGGAAAAAAAATAAATACTCTAATCTTGTTGTTCTAGGTGGTAGTGAAGGTGCAATTATAGCGAATTTAGTATCAGCGACAATTGACGGTATAACTGCAACAATCTCTTTCAATGGAGGGGGGAGAAAGTTCATTGATGATGTCACACACAATATTTCTGCGACCGCTGCAAATAGTACAGAAGCGGAAGTAAGTATCATTCGTTTTAAAGAGTTCTCAAATCACATTCTTAACAACAAACCAGATAAGCTCGAAGTAAGTGGACATGGTTACAAGTGGTGGCAACAGATGCTATCTATTGATCAATTTGACGTTCTAAAAAAGGTGAACACACCTTTGCTTATTCTTCAAGGGGGTGGAGATTTATCTGTATCACCCGACAAAGTCGATGAAATGATCACTAACCTTAGAGAGATTAAAAAGCAAAACATTGAATACCGAAGATATGAAGCGCTCGATCATGGGTTCGCGAATATTAATGGCAAAAGCATGCGCGAAAAGATAGTAAGCGATATAAATAATTGGTTAAAGAGCAAGCTTGTAAACCCTAACAAATCAGTGCAGCCGACCGCTAACGCGTCGACTGACTGAGGAGTTAGCACTATATGAGGTTACGATGAAAGTGGTAAGGCAAGTAGAACCTAAAATTTATTATCAGGCAGCAGCATTTCATATTGCGGCAGACGTATTACATGAATCAGAGTTAATGAAGTATCGCGGTGCGCCTTTTATAGTAAATGCTAGTTTCGCGCTTGAACTATATTTGAAATGTTTTGATGGAAAGACAGTTTTTAAAAAACCTTCTGTGTACTGCGAAGGGGTTTTTCAATACGAAAGAGTCATAGGCAGCGTTAGCCAACAAGGTCATAACTTAAAGAATTTGTTTGGTGGTTTACCTTGTGAGTACAAAGAGAAAATAGTGAGCAAGTTCGATGCTCTAGATATGGGGTTATCTGCTGAAAGTTTCTTCGAAACAAACAGTAAACATTTCGTTTCATGGCGCTATGGTTTCGAAGGCAATAATGGTAGCTATGTAGCATCTGAAGTGTTGGCAATGCTTTCTGTGCTACAAAGTGTTGGTCAAGAGTACTTATAGTGCTAACAAAGGACTTAAGAGTGATTCGCAACACTTGGCATTTTGGCTTCGCTCAAGTATAGCCAAGCGTTACTCATACCTTAATGCGGTGCTAGCCTATTGAAACTTTTATGAGAAATTTGCCTAATACAGCCGACGACCTAAAACACTTTTGTCCAAAAATAAGTTTATTTGACCGCCCGCTATTCGCTCTTTTCGGCCATTAATCAGTTACGAGCGGTCAGATTTGGTTGAACTCATAACCCTAAACAGCCAGATCGTGTATGAGCCAGCGTCAGGTCACTTCGTCGACGTGCTCAAGTATTAAGCCAAGTTAATGTAGTAGAGGCCGTAGCCCACGATAAATGCAGGCACTGCAGAGTAGATGGTGGCAAATAGCGCCGCCCTTGGTGCCAGTGCTATCGCTGGAAATAACGCATCGCCATCGTTAGCAACGGCATTGGCCGCCAGGGCACTAAATGGCACGACGCCTTGCAGGTACAGCGTTGTAACAACAATTTGGGGTCCACAGCCTGGTAATAATCCGACAATAATGGCCACCAGTGGTGCATACAGCGCATAGTCTTTAAACCAAACCGCGAGATCAAGCCCTAAATACGCGGTAGATAGCTCGTAAAGCAAAAAGCTTGCAACGACCCAAGCGGTCACAAAGTGCGTATCCTGTAGTACTCTAGTGAGTTTTGACGGTGGGTCGCATTCACCTTCTTCACAGGTGATATCTTTATAGCTTACGCCTTTTGAATTAAGTGCCCACACACACACAGCGAAAAGACATAATGCAGCACCAAGCCAAGCGATTTCTGTATCAAAAGGTGCTAAGTCGACGTTAAAAGCAATCGCGAGCGCAATTGCAAGGCTAGGCAGTAAGCCCAGCTTCCACACCTTACGGCTTAAACTAAACGCACGGCTCGCGTGTAAGGTTTCTTCTTCGACTTCATTGATGGTCTGCGGGACACAAAAGTCGGGTTTATGAATTAAGTGCACACATAGCCCACTCACGATACCCACACCAACGCCCATCGCGATGATAGTGAGGCCTGTCAGCGGCTCTTTGGCGAGCAGTAAAAACGCAGCGTCTCCCATCGTCGCAGTAAGCACAGCGACAACTGAAGCAAAGCTTGCTTGTTTTTTGGTAAATTGGGTGACCACGATAATCGCACCACCACAGCCAGGCAGTGCGCCCAATATTGACGCCATGGTTATTTCGAGAATAGGGGATTTGGTACTCAGATAACTGAGATTAAGCTGTGGAATTTTATCAACAAGAAAGTAGTACACGAGTAGAGTAGCGGCAACAAAGACGCTGACTTGAAAGAATGCATCGCTCAGCGCGCTGACCACAATTGGTCTCGCCGTTTCAAATGCTAAAAGTACAATAATAACGAGGGGTAAAATTAGCCGTTTGTTGAACAATAAACTCACCTTAGCGCCATGTGCTGGTTGAGAGTATCGAAGTAGAGATGAAAACATAAAGTGCAACCCGTGTATTGTCTAAGTTGCACTTTAATTT
>NZ_JAKEVK010000223.1:0-7260 GCF_022398435.1 Pseudoalteromonas sp. Isolate6
ATATAATGTAAATCTGTACTGATAATCAACACAGTAAAGTTAAACTATTCCTACACGGAAATGCATATTGATAAAAAAACACATAAAACAATGATTTATAAAGAAAAAAAACACTGCAAAATTGGTAAACAAACGTAAACAAGACATTCAAATGTCATAATAAGCTGCTAGCTCACATCATTTTATTGACCAAGTATTAACCAATCTCAAACGATGTTACACCAAACACACGAGTTAATGGTAAATCAGGTTGTTCACCGGTATACATTCTCGCGGTTTCAAAGGAAAGTGACATCTTGTACTTTTGTGCAAGCGCAACAGCAGCTGCATTTACTTCTGGCACGTCCAAATAGATGGCCTCGGTTGTTGATACCTTAGCTCTAAGCGCTAAGAAAAGTGTCTCTGCAAGTTCCGCGCTATCAGCGTAAAGAGGACCTATTTTATAGCCGACGTGACAAGGGCGGATCACACCTATGGCTGCAAGTGTGTCATCCTGTTTAATGCCTAAAGCGTGGCAGTTTGGCTGGTTAAACCAAGCGTCAACAAAAGCGACTCTTTTTGCGGGGAAAAACGCACTGTCATAAGCAATGACCTCTTCTACCGGTAACCTTTCAAGTGCCACTAAGTTTGAGCAATCTGGCGCTTCGCCACCACCCACTCCTTCGTAGCGCATATTACGATAGGCGAGCTTAAAACCCGATTTTTTGTAATTATCTTGCTGAGCGACCACTCCATCAAGTGCGACGTTACAACCAGCTAAATATTGAAGCCCTGCCTGCCAAATCTGCATTCCATAACCCTGACCTCGATATTCTGGCTTAACGATATAAAAGCCTAAAAAACCAAATGTATCATCATATTTAACCACTGAAATCGAAGCGATAGGTTCATCGCCAAGATAGCCAATTAAAAAGCCATTTGGATCGGCTTGATAGTAGCACTTAGCGTCGCTAAGCCCAGGGTTCCACCCTTCTTGCAGAGCCCATTTTGCTGCAATTTCTAATTCAGTTAAGTTCATTACTTTTATATTGAATGTTCTATTTTCCACGGCGTATCTACTTTTCTCACCTGATGTAGTTTGTATTATAGCGGACAATCCAGCACTGCAATGGCCCTATCATAGGCATGATAAGCCACAAATTTGGAGAAAATATAAAGGACAGGCACGCTAACGCCCGAACAATTATGATCACTGATTGATTTTCCACGCGCCTCGCTATATGGTGTCCATCAAATACGAGCCTAACGTATTAATTACCAAAAAATAAACCATAAAAAGGAGTTGTTTTATGGCCCTCTACATTAAAGATTCGGCGGTCGCATGTCCTGCGGAAAAAGTATTGCAAGCTACTGACTTTTACAAGCCATTCCCGAGCACCCAAGATGTCGCGTTTAATGACACTCAGCTATTACCAATAGGACTACTTGACTATTCAAGGTTAGACGCAAACAGCGATGATAATATACTTATCGCATTACCGATTTCTATGGAGATTTTTGATGGCGACCTTTCCTATATCTCCTACTCATTGACAGACATTGGGTGGCAAGTTGACGCTCACAATGTTGACAATCTAAGTGAAGAGAAGGAGGATTTTGAAGACTATAGCGAATACTACCAGCAAGCAGCCAGCTTCTATGCTAAACATCAACGACTTAACTACTCTCTTGACGAAAGCGAAGAAAGCGACCCGCTCTTTGAATTAGGTGGCCAACCCATGCTCGGTTGCAATTGGGACGCCTATTTGTGGGATGAAGAAGGTGATGATGAAACGCGCTATTTTGACGCTATGGATGAGCAAAGCGGCGAGAATTACAGTCACTACTCCACTCGTGAAATTGGCTTTTTTGATGAAGAGCACGGTGTAGATTTTACTTATCTTGGTACCTTCTGCTTCTCTACTTATTTTGAAGGCGGTGGTGAAGGGATTGTTTTTTATAGCGCTAAACACAAAAGAGTATTGGTTATCGCCGAGTTTTCTTAAGTTCAATTAAATTCTCTCAAGGCACGATAACAGAAGTCAGCGTGCCTTTTTATCTTAAGCAAACTTTAAGTGAACCAACACACCTGTTTCGCCACTTTCAATCATCACCTCCACAGAAAACTTCTCACAAAGACGCTTTACTAGCGATAAGCCAATGCCTGTGCCTGAACTATTGGGACCGCGCATTCCAGACTCAAAGGCTTGCTCGTTTGCAGTAAAGATCTCTGATAACCCTTGCCCATTATCCGCAATTGTTAGTGTATTATCTCTGTAACGAATATGGATTTGCTCACCTTGGCTATGATGTACAGCGTTCTGTAGCAGGTTTTGCACCACCAATCTTAGCTCCTGCGCAGCCATAGAAACAAATACATTGGCGGGTAAGTCGATAGTTAGGACTTTATGCTCAAACAGCGCTTGATTGTTGATAATGCAGGCTTCAATCACGGATTGTAGATTAGTCTGTTCCGGTGTATCGGCTTTTTCTCGGGCAAGGGCAAGTAGCGCCTCTAGTGTTAGCTGTATCTGCTGGTCAGACTCCGCTATCCTTGCCACCAATTCCTGCTGTTTACTATTTAACTCAGTATGGTTGAGTAAACTGACCGCCCCTTGGGAAATGGTGACAGGTGTTCTCAATTCATGGGAAATATCTCTGGTAAATTGGCGTTCACGCTCAACGAATGCTCGAATGCGAGTAAGGGCTGACTCTAGCGTTTGTGCAAATTTACCAATTTCATTTTGCGAAAACTGAGATGCAAAATTGGTCGGGAGGTTTTCAACGGGACTTGCTTCTACAATTACCATTAGCTCATCCAAAGGTTTAAGTAGTCTTTTCGCCAGCTTTACCGTACCAAGCGCTAGCAATAGCGCGATTACTAAGCCAATCACCAATAAGGCCAATGAAAAACCAAGCATCAAGCCTCGAAGTTCGCGTACCACAAGATGGTCGCTTACTTCAGCAAGCAATATGCCTTGTCCACGGTCATGCTTGTTTAGAAAGACGATATGATAATGTTTACCCGCCTCAGCACTAAACTCTTTACGGTTTGGCTCCTCAGCAAGTAGCGTTTTTACCACCGCAGGTAAAGTATCGGTTGTTGGATGAAATGTGACGAAGTCAAAATGCGGTTCAGGTGTCTGGTTATTGATGATTTGAAGCGCTGTCTGCTTTCTTTCATCTTCTAAAATTTGATAAAAAAAGCTGTCTTCTATGATGTAGCTAAAAAGCAAAGTGATCAGTGAAAATAATACACTGAGCAGCACGACGATAGAGACAAAATAAGTGATGATGCGGTTTCTTAGTTGTTTTGTTTTCATTTTTCTCAATTGCTATTTCAGCTATAAATCCAGCACTAAGCCAACGCTGTGAATCGTTTTAATAATGGCAGTTGGAAATGGCTTATCTACCGCTTTGCGTAATTGGTAGATGTGTGACCGTAAAGAGTCCGAGTCAGTGCCCTCCTCGCCCCAAATACGCTCAACAAGCTCACTCTTAGATACCGCTCTAGGGTAACTTTCCATCAAAATTTTAAGAATATTGAACAAAATTGGCGGTAACACGAGTGTAGTCTCACCACGCGTTACCGTTTGATTTTGGTAATTGAGCGTAACCTGTTTATCTGCCTCCCCCACACTGAGCGCCCTTGCAGCAGGTATGGGATTTAATCGACAAGTTAATGCGCTGACTCGAGCTACTAGCTCCTCTAGTGAAAAAGGTTTGGTGAGGTAATCATCCGCACCCTGCGCAAATCCTGCTAATTTATCGTCCAAAGTATCTCTAGCAGTTAACATTATGATGGGAATATGCCTGTCGGCTTGAAGTCTTAATCGCTGGCAGACCTCAAGCCCTTCGATATCTGGCAGCATAATATCCAAAATAATACAGTCAAAATATTGTGTTAGTGCAAGCTCACAACCTTGCTCTCCCGTATAAGCAAAGTCCAGACTATGTCCCTGCATATCGAAGTAATCAGCAATATTACTTGCAATCGCGGAGTTGTCTTCAATTACTAATATATTGAGTTGTGAGCTTGTTTTCATTAATACCAACCTTGTAATTCTTTATAGTAGCCTTCAGGCAAGATATGCTCACCTTCAATAACCACGTGATGTTTTTTAACACTCGCAATAGCTTCGAATAATACTTCGTTCTCACGTTCGCTGGCGTATTCATCGTCATCTGCCGAGACCAACCACACCTTGGGAGAATCAACGGCTGTCGCAAAGTTTTTAATCGCCACTCGTGCCACCGCATTAGTCAGGTAAGGCGGCACAATTGATAACACATTATCCACTCGTTTATCCAGTGCAGCTAAAATTAAACTGATTTGACCTCCCATGCTGTATCCTGCAACACTGATTTGGTTTTGATCAAATTGCGATTGGGTTGCTATCCAATCAAGCAGAACTCTGTGATCCTTTACCGAATCAATAACCATGTTTTCATAGGGCTCGCGTTTTCCCCACCAATCTAAATCATGCATAACATCAATAAGGTTATAGCCTGGGTTTTTACGCTTACCATGGTTTCTGGAATCAATGGCAATCACAGCATACCCGTTTGCTAGTGCCATTTTGGTAAGTTCATCCGTTTGCTCGTATGTGTCACGTCCTTTAAAGCTTTCTTGTATCCAGCGTACATCACTTCGACCCATACCGTGGACCCCCACCATAACGGGCATTGGTTTAGTCGCGTCATAATTATTTGGATAGAGAATATGCCCATTGACTTTATCGCCATCAAACGTTTTGTACTCAAGCGCAAAGTGATTAGCTTTTAATGGTGAAAGATTTACCTCTACCGCCTTTTGCTCATAGCTATATATTTGCGCTAATTCCTCCGGCGTAACACTATATGGCTTTAGTCCAAATACTGCGTACCAAACAGCGGCAACACCTGCGATAATTCCAGTCACTACTAACATTGTTTTTCTCCAGCTTTGCTTAACCATAAACTTTCTCCTTTAGTGCAATCAGACTCTCCGCCGTCCCGTGCTTTTTAAGCGCTGCTTCTAATGTGGACTGTGCACCAGATATATCATTTAGTTTGAGCTGTGCATTTACTAGCGCTTCGTACAGCATGGGGTGATCAATATCTGCAAGGGTTAACTGCATCAACTCAACGGCCACCGCAAGTTGATGAGCAGTTTGCGCATGCTGCGCTTGATATAAACCAGAGATCCCGAGCAACATAGGATCAAATGATGACTTATCCGCTAAATAACGTGCCCTCGCTTTGCTGCTATCTGAAAAGAATTGCTCTACCAACAAAATACTTTCATCGTCTTTGAATCGCGGTAACTCGCTTACCGTCAGACCAAGCGCCGCAACCACCGCTTTAGCGGTATTTACCGTAGAAAAAGGGTTTTGTCCCGTGATCAATTGACCATCAATACTTACCTGATTCAACATCAATCCGTCTTGCACAAACGATGCACCACGCTCAATGAGTTTATCTTCAAGTAGGAATGGAAACTGTTTGGTCCACTTTTTACCAAACGCTGCCTCTTCTTCGTTAGTAAAACCATTTACTCGCTTGCCGGCGATTAAATACTCTCCATTTTCAAGCTTTACATCCACCAATGCCGCAGGACCATGGCAAACAGCACCAATTACGCCATTGTTAACGTAGATATCACGAATAATTGCCTGTAACGGTTTGGAGTCATGCAAGTCGAACATTGGGCCTTTACCCCCAACCACAAACACAGCATCGAATTGCGCGGGCTCTAACTCACTCAGTCTTTTAGTGTTTTTAAGCTGCGCCATCGCCGCCGTATCGTTACTGTATGCTTGATTATAGGGTTTGTTTTTATCGAACTTATCTGCCAATGGTTCACCGCCCTTTGGCGAGGCTAATGTGACTTTTACGCCATTTTGTTTAAACACGGCATATGCTTTACTGAGCTCGTCAAATTCAAACCCAGGTTTGCTTAAAGTGCCATCAGCCCCCATTTCACCATAGCTACTGAGTACCATGAGCACATGAGGTGTGTTTTTATCTTGTGCAAGCGTATTGACTGAAGTTGCTGACAACGCAGCAACGAGAGATAAGGTGAATAGTGATTTGTTCATCATCCTGTCCTCGGGTCTGTTGACCCTTGTGTTGTTTTGTTACAGACACTTTATGCGGACAGGTGTGAAATGGATGTGAAGTCAATTCACATGATTTAAAAAGCGAAAACCAGTTAATTATGATCTTAAAGGCTTTGGAAATTTTACTCTTACGTCGTCTATTAAGCGCTTGCGCGAGCTACGTTCACGCTCATGAGGCGCGAATAAAGCACTTGCCTCATCTAATAAATCGACCACTTGGTGAAGGTTGGTTAGTTCATCTGGGCTCAAGTGCTCATCTTGTGCTAAATACTCGTTAATAATAACGATAGCGGCTTCTTTATTTGCAATATCCTCAGGTAAACCGGTTTTTGTACAAAGTCCGTAAATACCGCCAAGGAAGTGTTGCCACTCACTTTCTAAGTGAGCGTCGATGTTTTTATTTAGTTTTGCATCTCGCGGATTAAGGCCTTGCGCTTTTAATCTATGTAGTTGGTCTTTATAGCGTTGACTGAAGAGCGAAAAGGCTTGTGCTTCATCCGCTACTTGCGACACAGCACCAAGCCACACTAAAGCGCCTTGCGGATAAAATTCTAGGCAGCTTTTATCACTGTGCTCCCCAAAGAAAGAATCACATTCGAGCTTTAATGTTAATTTATAGGCGGCTTTTGGCATCAAACGTTTTTCAATTAACATAGCCAATTCAAAGTGAGATAGCTGCGACTCGCGTAGCAAGGCCTCTTTGGTAATAAAGTGCGCCTGCAGATAATTAAGTAGTTCCATTGATTATTCCTTTGAATTAGCTAGCTTTATTTTTGCCCTGAGCGCAGTCGTGATGATAATCAAACCAAGCAAGTTGATTTTTACTGCAATGGTTTCTAGAGTCAACTGAACCGTTAACAACAGTCCTGATGAAAATTGGATTAGCGTATCATTGACAACTACGCCAATGGACATAAGCGCGCCCAGCACTGCTGCCCAATTTAAGGCCCTGAGTTGCTTTTGATATAACTTAAACGCGACGAATAAACACAAAAAGCTAGCAGTAAAGTCTAGAATTAAGGTCCATTCTGGGGCGCTAAATACGCCCAATAGAAATAATACAAACCCAGCTATTCCCGCGCATGCTAATAAGAAGGTAGTAATTTTTGAGCTATTTATATGGTGAGAAAACATCGATTTTATTTTTTATTATTGCTCGTTAGGTTAGCGGCATTATAAC
>NZ_JAKEVK010000224.1:0-7199 GCF_022398435.1 Pseudoalteromonas sp. Isolate6
GCATAAATTCATTGTTATGGATTTATGCCTTTGTTTTTTCTATATTATTTTTACTCCCTCAATTTTTCCACTGCCTCTTGGTGGTAAAATGCCAAGCAATAAACTTGAAAAAATTGTTATTTTTACAATGCAAATAATATTGATTGCTATTTAGGTGCGTGTATACTTTACACCTAGTTATGAAAATATAAACATAATTAGTCTCAAAGGAACAATTCAATGGCACTTAAAAAGTCTCTGTTAACGACTGCTATTCTCGCTGCAACTTTAGG
Organism: Pseudoalteromonas sp. Isolate6; assembly: GCF_022398435.1. NCBI lineage: Bacteria > Pseudomonadati > Pseudomonadota > Gammaproteobacteria > Alteromonadales > Pseudoalteromonadaceae > Pseudoalteromonas > Pseudoalteromonas sp. Isolate6. Next base: position 273 of record NZ_JAKEVK010000224.1, read on the forward strand.
CCTCACTGCATGTGGTGGCTCGAGCAGCAATTCAAACGATAACGATGATAACAACACAACACCACCTCCAGCGGAAACTAATGCTGCACCTACGATCACTGTAGACAGTGCATCAGTATCTGAAGATACACTTGGTGCAGCGGTTGCAAACATTACTTTCGCAGATGATAACGATGAAGTAAGTGCACTGACACTAAGCATCTCTGACAATCGTTTTGAAATTGTCGACGGTGCCGTCAAGCTCAAAGCTGCGAATGCACTAAACTTCGAACAGGTTGACGCTGGTAAAGTATCGGTAACTATCACGGCAACAGACAGCAAAGGCGAAAAAACCGAAGTTGAAGCCGAAATCGCTGTTCAGCAAATTGCTGAAGAAAACAAAGCGGGTGTAAACCGTTATGCCTTTAATAATGCTCAAGGTGAGTCTTCAGTTTCTTACTCTGGCCAAATCGCGCGCCACGCGGCTATGGTTCATATCAAGAGTTTAATGGGTAAGCTTAGCAATGAGACTGTAGGTAATGCACCTGGTCAAAAAACGGCTGAAGCAGCAATCACAGAAATAAAATCATTCTTGATGCCTACAGAAGCACTTGTATTAGATGAACCTTTAGATTTTGCTGTTGCGGCAAACGCTTCACAAACTACATTGGGGCAAATTTCAGGCTCATTTAAAAAGGTGGCGGGTGAAAGCGGTAAAATTGCAGGCCGTGACACGTCTTATATGCATAAAGCATGGGAAGAAGATGGCGTTATGGTTGGTTGGACTGACTTCGGTACACAGCCTAAAACACCAGAAGGTCTAGCACTGCACTATTTAGACTTGTTACAAGCTCAGCTTCAACAGTTTGAAAATGGTTCAACGATTAAAGCTGAACATAATGGTACAGAAGTAACATTAAACAAGCTATATGTCACACCGGAAGGCCTGGATTTGGCCCAACTGATGCAAAAGCATTTAAATGGTGCCGTATCACTTTCTCAAGCAGCTGATGATTACCTTGACGACTTACTTATCGGAGCTAAATCGGCAGACAACTCTGCGCTAGCTGAAGGTAAGAGTTATACAGAGCTCGAGCACAAATTTGATGAAGGTTATGGCTACTTTGGTGCTGCAATTGACTATTTAGATTATTCAGATGATGAGATTGCGGGCAAGGGTGGACGTGAAGCTTACGCCAGTGGTTATCATGATTTAGATAAAGATGGAAAAATCAATCTACTGTCTGAGTTTAACTTCGGTAACTCAACAAATGCAGCAAAACGTGATCGTGGTACTAAATCCAATGTGAATCCAACGGATTTGACTGCCCAAGCGCAATTGGCATTTATTGAAGCTCGTAAACTTATCAACATGAATGTTGGTACTAACGTTGCGCAGTGGTCAGACGAAGACAAAGCGCGCTTAGAAGCTTTGCGTGATCAAGCATTGCTTGCATGGGAAAAGTCGATTGCAGCGACAGTGGTTCACTACATCAATGATACAATCTCTGACGATGATGGTGATTTAGACGATATCGCATCAGGTAACTTTACTGCTGAGCAATTTTATACAGTAGCTAAACACTGGTCTGAGATGAAAGGGTTCGCGTTAAACTTCCAGTTTAACCCGCATTCTCCAGTAGAAGAAGCCGACTTCGCTGAAATCCATAACTTAATGGGTGATAAACCTGAGCTTGCAGCTGACAAAGTAGCAGATTATAAGGCTGACTTGTTGAAAGCGCGCGAGATTATTGCCAATGCATATGGCTTTGATGCTGAGAATGTTGCCAACTGGTAATCTAAATTTTCATTTATAACGTTAAAAGGTTAGCCGTTTATTCAGCTAACCTTTTGTTGTATATAGATAATAGAGAATACAAATGAGAGTATCTAAACGTTTAAGTACTGCAGCTATCGCAGTGGCTCTGGTGTTGTCGGGTTGTGGGGAAAGCACTTCAAGTAGTCAAGGCCCAGGAGTAAAGGACAATAATAACTCAGGAACGGATAACCCATTACCAACGCAATTTGATGAAGCAGCCTTGGTAAGTAACTTGGTTGATAATGTACTGACTCCTACTATCGAGCAGTTTAATGAACTAGCAAAGACACAACAAGTTGCAATTGCCAGTTACTGTAGTGCTGAAAAAGCGGTGGCAGAAAATACCGCAGCGTTAAAGCTAAGTGCTCAAGACAGTTGGCGCTCAGCTATGGTGGGATGGCAGTATGTTGAATTAATGCAAATGGGTCCACTTACCGCCAATAGCAAAGAGCTTAAGAATAACATTTATGTTTGGCCTGCTACCGGTTCTTTATGTGATATCGATTTGGATGTTGTGTATTTCGAAGATGGTGTCATTAATCGTAATGCTAGCAATCCTTATAATATTTCTGAGCGCACCGCAAACCGCAAAGGCTTAACGGCCCTTGAGCACCTTCTATTCAATGCTAATCTTGACCATAACTGTTCGTCAGTGAATGATGCTTTGGCACCATGGAATAGTCGCCCAGCTCAGGAGCGGGTCATTGCTCGTTGTGAGTTCGCGACGGAAGTCGCAAAAGATATTGAAACTCAGAGTAATTTACTTCTGTCCCAGTGGGGCGGAGAAAATGGCTATGCAGCTAAGCTTGTTAACGCGGGACAGCCTGGGTCGCCGTTTGATACGCCTCATTTAGCGCTAAATGAGATATCAAAAGCACTGTTTTATATGACCGAAGAGCTGAAAGACGGCAAAATTGCGACACCGTTAGGCCTAGGTTTTCCTAATGCATGTGGTTTAGAGGCTTGTCCTGAAGCTGTTGAGTCCCCTTTGTCTGAGCATTCAAAAGAGAATTTACTTGCCAATATAAGAGCGTTTAGGAAGATTTTTACCGGTAATGGCCAAGACGCTGAAAATACACTGGGCTTTGATGACTTTTTAGACGCAGAGGATGGCAGTGATGTAAAAGAGCGCATGCTTGCAGGGCTTGCAGATGCTGAAGCCACATTGCTTGCGATGGATGCGAGCCTTAAAGCTGAGCTCGCGGGTTCAACAGAACAAGTAACGCAAACGCATACAGATGTTAAAAAAGTGACGGACGACTTAAAGACTGATTTTATCGAAAAGCTCGCCCTAGAACTTCCACAAACTTCGGCAGGTGACAATGACTAAGCGCATGAATATGAAGAGATCTTTATTAGCTGTTGCGGTAATTTTTGCATTGCCTCAAGCGCAAGCTGCGGATGACAATCAAGATATTGAACATATCTCTATTATCAGCCACCACGATAAGTTGCGAAAAGAAGCAGGCTCCGCAACCTTGTTGTCTGAAGCGCAGTTGGCAGAATACGAGTATGATGATATTCACCGTATTCTTTCTAACGTACCCGGCGTTAATATTCGTGAAGAAGATGGTTATGGCTTGCGACCAAATATCGGGTTTCGTGGTGTAACACCTGAGCGAAGCAAAAAAATCACCATAATGGAAGATGGTGTGCTGATTGGCCCCTCACCATACTCTGCACCAGCTGCTTATTACTTTCCAGTGCCGACTCGTATGACTGCGGTTGAGGTATTTAAAGGGCCTGCGGCTATCAAGCATGGTCCGCAAACCGTTGCTGGGGCACTTAACTTAGTGACTCGCCAAGTGCCAGAATTTACAGAAGGCGGTATTGATGTCGCGGCTGGAAGTGATGGGTACTCCAAAGCACACGGTTATTATGGCTCTGTGGTAAATAATGTCGGCTTCTTATTTGAAGCAGTTAATTTACAGGCTGATGGCTTTAAAGAGCTTGATGGTGGGGGAGATACTGGATTTGAAAAGAACGATATCTTAGCCAAATTCAATTATAAGCTTTCTCAAGGTGAATTAAACCACACTTTTGGGCTAAAACTCAGCTATGCTGATGAGTTGTCTGATGAAACCTATCTTGGTTTAACTGATGCAGATTTTGCTGAAAACCCATACCGTCGATACGCAGCGTCTGAGCCTGCAGAGATGGACACTAAGCATACTCAAGTAATGTTATCCCATGTGCTTGATGGTGAAGACTTTAACATTACAACAAGACTTTATCGCAATGACTATGAGCGAGCTTGGCTTAAACTCAATAGTGTGGGTAGCAAAAATGGACCATCATTGTCAAAAATCATGGCAAACCCAGAGGCTTTTGCAAACGAGTACGATGTGATCACAGGGGCAAGGGACTCGGTCGTTGCAGGTTCAAATATCTTTTTGAATATGGGGACTAATGATCGCGAGTATTTCTCTCAAGGTCTTCAAGTCGATGCCAATACGAGCTTTAGTCTGTTTAACTTAACCCATGATATTGCTGTTGGCGTGCGTTTTCATGAAGATGAAATTGAGCGCAAACATTTTGAGCAAGCGTATGCAATGGAAGCTGGTTCACCCGTGTTGCTAGAAGGCTCAAAGCAGTTTACATCGCTAAATACTGAAAATACTAAAGCTTGGTCTGTATATCTAGAAGACAAAGTACAACTGGATGCTTTAACACTAGGCCTTGGCCTTCGTGGCGAGCTGATGGACATGTCTTACCAAGATAATAAAGATGCCGATGTTTGGATTGATAAAACCACCCGTATTTGGCTACCTAGCCTAAGTGGTTTCTATCAGCTTTCTGATGATGCCGGTCTTTTATTTGGTGTGCACCAAGGTTTTGTGCCTTCTTCACCACAACAGGATCCGGATATAGAGCTTGAGAAGAGCGTTAACTACGAATTTGGTGGGCGCTTTAATGATGGTGTGACTCAGTTTGAGATTGTGAGCTTTTTCAACGATTATGAGAATCTGAACGAAAGCTGTGGTCAGTCTAACTGTGGTGTTAATGACCAACAAGACCAGCAGTTCAGTGGCGGTGAGGTGGATGTTTACGGTCTCGAAATGCAGTTTGCACAACGTTACCCTTTGAACCTTCAACTGGATATCCCTTATAGTCTCACCTACACCTATACGAAAGGTGAATTCCAGAATGAGCGTGCGACAACGTTTGCACAATGGGGTTATATTAAAAATGGTGATGAGCTTCCGTATTTACCATCTCATCAAGCCACTTTTAATATTGGCCTTGCAGCAAGTGACTGGAAAGTTAACGTAGCCATCAAATACATCAGTGAGATGAGCGAAGCTGCTGGCAGAAGCACTGAAGACTTTGAGCTTGTACTTGAAGGCGCAAAGGTGCCTAGCACAACCATCGTTGATGTGTCTGCGAGTTACGAGCTAGGCCAGTATGGTCAAATCTATGCTAAAATCGATAACTTGTTCGATGAAGCAGAAATTGTCAGTCGCCGCCCGTATGGCGCGCGCCCAGGCAAACCAAGACAATTTAGTTTAGGTTATAAATACCAGTTTTAATTGATTGTCTATGCGGCTCTTAAATAAGAGCCGCAGCTTCATGGCGGTTTGTCGCTAGACCTATGGAGCTATTCCCAAAATATATGAACTCATTATTTCTTTTTGATGGAAATGACTATGTTAGAGCAATTATGGCAAAGCATTACTGAACTCCCAGGCTACTTGTTCGATGCCAATAAAAGAGTGTATTTGCCATACTTGTTTAGTGCCGTTTTGATGGCTGTTCCTGTTTATATCGCCACAGAAAAAGCGCGCTCTGGTAAAGGTTTTTTAAAGTTTCTGTTTCCCAAGCAAGTGTGGTGGTGCAAAAGCGCCAAGCTCGATTACTGTTTATTGGTCACAAATCGATTGATAAAGGCGGCGACGTTCACGCCTATCGTGTTGACTATGGTACCGGTGGCGTTGGGGTTATCAGGTGGGCTCGAAGCGCTTTTTGGTCCAGCGTTACATATTGAAGCGCCAGAATGGGTGGTGATTGGACTATTTACGTTATTTTTGTTTATAGTCGATGACCTCACTCGGTTCTTGCTGCACCTGATGCTACATAAAATCCCATTCTTTTGGGAGTTTCACAAGGTGCACCATTCTGCAAAAGTCCTAACCCCTTTTACCATTTATCGCTCACATCCCGTTGAAAGCTACCTGTACGCCTGTCGTATGGCATTAACTCAAGGAATTGTAGTTGGAATAGGGTATTACGTATTTGGCAGCAGCTTGAGTATGTACGATATTCTTGGTGCGAATGCGTTTGTCTTTTTATTTAATATCTTTGGGGCCAATTTAAGGCATTCACATATATGGCTGAGTTGGGGTGATAGGCTAGAAAATTGGTTTATTAGTCCTGCACAACATCAAGTGCATCACAGTGATAATCCAATCCATTTTGATACCAATTTAGGCTCGGCACTAGCCATTTGGGACCGTATGTATGGCTCGCTTATTAAGGCCTCGAGTGCGGGTAGCATTACCATTGGAGTCGGACAATATGATGCTGGGCATGATTCACTCTCCGCTATTTATTTGAAGCCGTTCAAGCAAGCTTGGAAAACGTTGTTACCGAAAAAGAAAAATGACCCACCACTTAAATCACCGCAGGGGGAATGATTAAGTTATCCAGCTCAGCGTTTTTATGAGAAACAAGATTGGTATTTCGTGTTTCAGTCATAAATTAGTTTCTTTTATTGAGCGAAAGGGGAAAATAGGCTGACGACGGGCATTGTCAGCCTATGTGGGAGAGTAGGCTCCCTAAATCATATTAGTGTAGTTGTGACGACAGCTTATTACGCACGAAGCCAAGTTCATTTAGCCTTTCAACCAGTTTTTGTGGGTCATCTAAACCACAAGGTGTTTCTTCGCTTCGCAAAAAGTGATCATTTGGGACTGCGTGTAAATCCAGCATTTTATGGAATAGAATATTTCTAATTGCCAGCGCTGTCATGCCATTGTCCTGAATCGCATCGAGTCGCTCTTGAAGGTCTGAAAAAGGCGCAGCCTTTACGTCATCCACTACTGCAGAAAATTGACTATTAGATTTATTCTTAATCATAAAACCTCCAGAGGTATAGCTTGTTCACAATCCAGTGACACACTGTTCTTAAG
>NZ_JAKEVK010000225.1:0-7195 GCF_022398435.1 Pseudoalteromonas sp. Isolate6
ATATATATTCATTTGGTGTAAAGACTTTTTCCTAAGAGGAAAGAATGAGAAAGGAATACGATAAACTTCACCTACTTAAAATATTGTGTTGTGTCGCTGAGCTGCGCTCCTTTAGTCGAGCAGCAGAACAGCTCGGTACCACGACATCAGCGGTGAGCAAATCGATAGCACAGCTAGAATCGTCATACGGACAAGTACTTCTAAATCGAACAACTCGCAGACTCGCATTGTCTGATGCCGGTAAGTTGGTTTATGAAAAAGGGAAAAAGATCCTTCGCGCGCTACGCGATTTGGAAGAAGAAGTCGAACAGGTTGGTGTGCATCAATCCGGGCATCTAAAAATTACCTTTCCGAATACGATAGGTCGTATGCTATTGAGCCAAATCTGTATCGATTTTCAAAAGCGCTATCCACAAATAAAACTTGAGCTGATGTTTACCGCAGCAAATCAAGATTTAATCGAAGACGAGATTGATGTGGCTTTTAGGCTGTCTGCTGCACTCAAAGATAGTCAATTTTATGTCTTGAAATTAATCAATATAAACTCGACTTTTGTTGCTGCTCCCAGTTATTTGGCGGCACACGGGAAACCCGAGCAGTTGGACGAACTGAGTAGGCATAACATGTTGTTATCAAAGCTTAATCATGTTGAAGATAGTTGGCATGACGGAACCCGGAGTTACGCTTTGCAAGGTAATTTGATAGCGAATAGTCGCTTTCACATTCGAGAGGCGGTGTTGGCAGGATTGGGGATTGCCATGCTACCGTCTTATTTCTGTCAACGAGATATCGATTCGGGCGCTTTGGTTGAGCTGTTTCCCGATCAAAAAAGGCCCGAAGTTACTTTGCATGCCATATATAAAGTGAAACGAGAGCACTCTGCCAAGCTGGACCTATTCTTAGGGTTTTTACAGGCGCAGTTATCATGCAAATCAGAATTGGTATCTTAGCCCCACGTAGTAGCGCCGACCGTTCACATATACCCCTGTTGGTGCATACTCGTTGCGATCATAGGTGTATATTTGTTCGTCGGTTAAATTAATAAACTCAAATTGCGCATCGAGGTTATCACTCAATTTCACCGTGAGGCTACCGTCTAATTGGCCGTAATTATCCATCATGGTCTCGCCTACACCGGTGGCAAACTGGGTTCGATAATTATAGCTAAGCCGTGCGCTAAATTGGTGGTTCTCGTAGTAAGCGGTAAGGTTAGCGCTGTGTTTTGAGGTGCCAGGCACTTTGTCCTGTAAGCCAACGTCAGCGTTGTCACGTTCGCCATCAACGTAGGTGTAATTGGCGATTAGCCCAAATCCGTACGCAAGTGTTTGCTGGTAACTTAGTTCAACGCCACGGATGCTGCCGCCAGCGCCATTACTGGGCCTATCGATAGACATCAAAATGCCTTCATGACGTTCAAGTTTTCTCTCAAATTCAATAAAAGACTCCACATCCTTGTTAAATAAAGCGATGGAAGCGAGTCCTGCGTCATCAAAGTACCACTCAAGGCTGGCATCAAACTGCGCCGCTCTGTATGGATCTAGACTGGCGTTACCACCTTGTCCTTGAGCTTGGGTCACGTTGTAATTGGTTGAGGGCATAAGGTGATGAAATTGCGCTCGTGACATGACGCGCGCAACGGAAAAACGGCCAACCAGACTTTCGCTTAAATCAAACTTGATATTGGCGCTGGGTAGAATATCGATGTAATCCCGAGATTCTTCATGCCAAACATAGCTGTCGGGTGCTTCGATGGGGGAGGCGACACGTTTAAATGCGGCAGAGTCTTGAAAGGTTTTGACCACCCGTACCCCAATGTTGGCTGCATAGGATTCACCAGCGAGTTGCATTTGACCGTAAGCGGCGGCGGTTTTTTCTGTAATATGAAAACGACTGGCTTTTTCTATCTCTTGTTCAAAATTGAGCGTATTGAAGTCTTTGGCGAGCAGCGTAATATTGGCATAACTGTAGTTTTTTAAGGTGTTTGCACTACCTACGCCGCGCAAATAATCATCTACAAAAGTGCCCGGATAGGCGGCCAGTGTAGTGCCAAGCTCGCCGGCTAGACCATCAAGCCCTCCATCTTTGGAACGATAGCGCAAAAAGTCCCGTTGATGGTCCTTGAGTTTAATGCCAAATTTAATCGCGTCGACCTGTTTAAAGTCGATATCGTACGCAAAATCGGCTTGCGCGAAGTATGATTTATCTTTGCCATCTTGGCTGTCATTTCGAGCTTCGGTGATAAACCAGCTCGGTGCATCTAACGGTGAAATCCCATAACTTGCGACGATGTTCTTTCGCATTGACGTATCAACATGAAAGCGGGTGTTAGCAGAAAACTGTGACGTGATGTCTTCTGTGGTGCCACCTGAGCCGTGGCTTAGACCTACTTGAAATTGGCTCGACCAATAAATACCGTTATAGACTAAGTCTAGATGAGCACTTTTAGTGCTGATCTGCGAGTCTCGCCAAATGGCTTCCATGCTGGTATTGAACGGCGCAGCTGTGGGTAAATAGTGGGCGCTCACCAAAGTACCATCTTGTACATGTAAATCGGTTACTCCGCCGCCTAGGTCAATAGACTTTGCACTTTGCCAGAGAAAGTTTTGATTGTTGTTGTCTGCGTTTAGATGAGAATAAAGTAAGTGGCTATTTAACCTAAGCCGTGGGGAAAGCTGGAACGCGGCATTGACTGTATAAGCCTGTAATTCTCTTTGCTGCTGAAAAATTGCCGAACCCCCACCTCCTGGAAACCACAACGTCTGGCTTTTATTTTGTGGGGTCTGCTGGGTGGCATACCAAGTATCACCTTCACCTTGGTATAATGTCCTATCGTGCCATCCCCACGATTCTAGGCCGTCGCGTCTGAGGCTGCGATCTCGTCGTGTTGCGGTAAAAAGCACTGCATAGTCGCCAGTTTCGCTATGGTAGTTATAAATTGCAGATAATTGTGGGTCGAGTTTATCGCTCAAGTCACTGTATTGGAACTGGGCTGTAATAACGCCATAGCCTGAAGGCGTAAGCAGAGGGTCGCGGGTTTTTATATTGATTGCACCACCTAATGAACCTTCATCCTGCATAGCTTGTGGTGTTTTGAACACCTCAAGACTAGAGACGATTTCACTGGGTAATAAGGTAAAATTAAAACCTCGGCTTGGCTGACTTGAGATCCACCAATCAGCGGAGGCGAGATATTGACCATTCAAATAGGTTCTATTTTGCTCGGGGGTTGTGCCTCGCACGCCGATCCGTTCACCTTCACCTTGTGCTCGAGAGAGTGAGATCCCAGTGATCCGTTGCAGCGCCTCTGCGACGTTTTTATCTGGAAACTTACCTATGTCTTCAGCACTGATCGTATCTGAAACTTGTTGATTGTGGCGTTTATTACTGAGAGACTTGACAACGCTGTCATGGAAGGCACGGATTTCGATGCGTTCTATGGTATTTTCAGCTGTCTGATTTTGCTCAACGGCATCACTTGCAGCTGTGATAAAGAATGCGCTACAAGAAACTGTTCGGATGAGAAATTCTGACATTGTGCTCAACTTATAATACGAGTAAGTTACCTTTAGTTGATACTCATAATACGCTTTTATTACGAGCCTAACCATAGTTTTACAAATTTTTAGTAGTTGATGGTTGAAAACTTAGATAAACGTTTTTTAATCAATGAGATACTTGTCGACCTAAGCAATTTATCTGTGTGTGTTGACGGTTCTTGGAGAAGCATCGAAGCGAAGCATGCGGCATTATTGCGTCTATTGATTGCTAACAAGGGAGAGGTTGTTACCAGAGACGCTATCTTAGATATCGTATGGCCCGGTACTATCGTCAGTGATAACTCTGTTAGCCAGCTGGTAGTACAGCTACGTAAGCTGCTTGGTGACAGTTCAAACGAGCCAAAAATAATTAAAACGGTACCACGTCTAGGTTATCAATGTATTGCACAAATAAAAAAAGCCCCGACGCTACTTGAGCAGGTAGAGGATCTGTCTCGCGGGCGTGGCGCGCAATTTGCGCTGCTCGGTTTTTTTATGGGTCTGGTGGTGACTTTGCTTGGCGTTTTTATTGCCAAGCAATGGCAAAGTGAATTGCAACAGCAGCCCGTCAGAGCAACTCGGATCACATCCTCACCGGGTGCTGAAGTCTTTGTGCGCTTTTCTCCAAATGGTAACTATTTAGCCTACAGTTATTTAGCTGAGGGAGCCGATCAATTTGATTTGGCGGTCTATGATCTTGAGACTAAAACAACCCATACGATAAAAAGCAGCGGTTATAGTGAAGAGTCAGCAAGTTGGTCTTTAGATGGTAACTGGCTGATTTATTCGCGCTCGGATCCGGTTTCCTGTGAAGTACGGGCGTTACACGTTAAAGGTCCAATAGAAATGTGGCGACTAGCGCGCGATAGCGTGCTTGGCAGCTGTAATAGTGCACAAGACTCAGCGCCTTGGCTAGAATATCGAGCGGGCCATTTTATCACTAAGTCTTGGGATAAAGCTGGGGCCTATTTGCAATCTGTAGCGGTCACTTTCGCGGATAATCATCCTAAAGTGCTCAACACCACGGCCTTGCCTATTCGCGACGTAACACATTATCAAGTTAACCAACAAGCGCTGTTGTATCAGGTAAAAGAGCAAGGCGTTTATCGCCTAAATCTGGGGCAACTTGGGGACTCTGAAAGTCAAACCACCACACTCTCTAAGCAGTCTTTTTCGGCATTAAGCCATGGTTATCAAGACGATACGGTTATTATCGCCAAACAAAACTTGAGTGTTCTTAAAGGTCGTGAGCAACAGTTGTTATACGCCGGATTTGGTGCGATATCTGAGATTGATGTCAATACGCGCTTGCGTGCTTCGGCGCACACTGAGGGCGTGGCTGAAATTAACTTTTATCGGCTTGCTGTAGATGCACAAGGCGAAGCGCTGCAAAAGCAGTTAACGTCGCCCGCTAGAATGGACCTACTTGCCGCTTTATCTGATGATGGCGCACATTTTGTTTATACCTCGGTGACAGCCAAAAATAATGATGCACCACAATTTGAGCTGTGGCACAAACATGCTTTTCGGCCAACGTCGAGTTTGCTTGGTACGATGCCGATGGGAGAAGTGCCTATTTTGCTATTGCTGTCACCAAATAACGAATATCTCGCCGTGTTATCAAAGTCGCACAAAGTGTATCTAATAAGCTCGTTTACTAAAGAGGTGAAAAAGGTAGTTGATAACTTTGCCGAAATTGCCGACTTGCATTGGTCACAGGATGGCAGAGACCTGTATTATCGAGCGAAGCTCTCAACTGAAGCCAAGTGGCAGGCGTGGCAATTTACCGTATCTCAAGGGCGTAGTGAGCAACAGCCTTTTGTGACTCATTCGTCTGATTTACCCCTGACTCAGAAGAACGCAAGCTTTGTGGGGTACAAAGAACAAGTTAGGGAATACCTAGTTGCTGCGCTGGCTGAAACAATTGATGTAGAGCAGTTACGTGGGTCTTTATCTCTTTACCAGCCAGCAGTATACCGAGACGGGGTCTACTTTGTACTGAAAAGAGGCCACCAATTGGTGCTTTATCGCTATTTAAGTAGTGAAAACAAGGTCGAAGAAATTCAACCAATTGGGTTACACGTTTATGCGGGGTTTACCGAGTTACAGGTATTATCAAGCTTTGATGGCAGTCAGGTAGTATTCAATCGGATCAACAACTATGAAAGTGACATTGTATTACTGGAGTACGGTGACCGATGAAGACAGTAATGTTACGAAGCTCAGTGTAGATAAAAAGTTAGTTAGCTAGCTTTTGCTGGAATGAGCGTATTGCTTTACTACTCCAATTTCGCTGTGATGCCGACTTCAATGCTTGTGAGGCAAGCTTTTTGGCTTCTATCTGATTGTCTGTAAGCTTGGCAGACAGTAGAAGCAGTTCAGGATGTTCGGGATCGATGGTGAGACCATGACGCAGCCAAGTTTTGGCCTGAGTTTTGTCCTTGAGACGAGTTAGATAAGTGTTTGCTAATAAAAGTGTGGAGCGCAAATGGCCATTATTCGAGGCCTCGGTAAGTACTTTTAGCGCACGTGGAGTATCTTGCTGCTCTTCGTTTGTGAGCAGTGATCTTGCTAAGCGATATTTTGCGATATCCATGGTTTGTGCTGCATGTTCTAGCCAAAGTACACTAAGTCGATGTTCTCCCACATTGATAAGCTGAGTCGCTAAGCGATATTGTGCCAAGTCCAAGCCATTTTTGGCTGCGGCTAAATATAATTCATTTTGTGGCTCTTCAGATCGCCAGTGATAGCGCAGTAGCTGATACGCGTTGTAATCTTTCATACTCAACCAGTTAGCAATATAGTATTGTACTTGCGCCACACCACGCTCTGCCGCATCGATATTCTGCTTAAGCTGTTTTTCGTAGGCCTTTTTTTGAATGGCTAAGGTTTCGCGGTATTGCTCGCCTTTATACGTCGCAAAATGGTAAATCAAGGTGTGTGCTTGCTTTGGACCCGTATATCGCCACTTCTCTACCGCATTTAACAGGCTAGCGGTGAATATATGCTTGGGGTAGCTATCTACGACCTCAATATTGATTGCCTTACCGCTTTGGTCGATATCAAACTCTAACCAAACCCAGCCCTCAATTCCTTGTCGTACGGCCTCATCAGGGTAGTCAGGCAATACATCGTGAGTTTTACTCGGCGTAGAAATGATATTGGGTTGTTTGAGTCGGGCAAGCGTTGAGTCAAGTAAGTAGGTATCTGCCAAACGGTTTTTTTGAAGTGTTACGAAATCCTTTAGACCACTCTGGTCATCGGACTGCTGCAAAACGAGTTGCGCAGTTTGAAAGGCTTCTGCAATACCGAATTCTTTAGCCAATGAAAACCAAGCAAAGGCATTTGCGGCACTTTGCTGGGTTCCTTGACCGTACAAATACATCACCCCAAGATTATACATGGCGTCTGCATTACCTAATTGAGCTAGGCGATTGAATTCAGAAAATGCATGCGTGAACTCTTCATTCTGATAGGCGAGGGTAGCATCGTAAAGATCGGCTTTTGTCAGCCAGCTCATGCTTAGAAAAAATGAAAAAATAAGCCCAGAAATGAGATTGTTGCGCATTTTATTGATTACTCATCCTCGGACTGCTCTTTGGGGTTGCTATGGTCATTTTGAAAAGGCTATATAACCACAATATAAGGGAAATTTAAAT
>NZ_JAKEVK010000226.1:0-7170 GCF_022398435.1 Pseudoalteromonas sp. Isolate6
TATTGATACTTGTCATTAGCAAGTCATATTGATGATTAAAAATACATTGACTTAGGGCGGAATCCCTATATGATGTTCATAGACAGAATTTGAGTCAGTGTTTTAAAATCTCCATTACGTTGTTGTATAAGTGTTTGCTTGTAGTAGTACCGTCCTGAAGTTTTATCCACTCTACAAATTTAGGTCTATGCGCCCACATGGGCATAGCTCATCAATGCGCAGCATTGGTTTTTGTTTTTATATCAGGATTAGTATTATGTCTAACACTCTTACAGGTACCGTTAAGTGGTTTAACGAGTCTAAAGGTTTTGGTTTCATCGCTCAAGAAAATGGCCCTGACGTGTTCGCACACTTCAGCGCAATCAAAGGTGACGGTTTCCGTACACTTGCTGAAGGCGAGAGAGTTGAATTCACAGTAACTGATGGCCAAAAAGGTCCTCAAGCTGAGAACATCGTTAAGCTTTAATCGCTTAATAGATGAAGAAAAAGCAAGCTAAGGCTTGCTTTTTTTGTGTCTGTAATTTAATGGATATCAACTTATACTCATCCGCTTAATGAAGTGATCTATTTTGAGACGGGAAAATCTTGTCGATAATACCGCTACCATATTCTGCTACTGCCAACGTATCCACGGTCATGTAGGCGATGTAAAAGTTTTGCTACTTATGCTCTAAATGAGAAATTTCTAATTCAGTTAGCATCAGATTTGCTCCCTCAAATTGGTATATTATTTCTGTGTGTCTTGGCGAGATTTTCAAGCGTAGTGATCGCCGAAGCATAAATCTCTCGTGAGGTTTTATTGAGCCCGCCGCTAGCTGCTGAAATTTCAAATGTACGCTTCATATCTCCAAGTAAATCAGTCTTTTCATGTGGTTTTTCAGTCATTGATATCGGCGCGCCGATAGCCATCATCTGACCTGAACCAATAAACCCACCTTCGAATAGTTCTCGGGACATAGTTCGTGCTTCTGCCGCTGAAATATTGTGAACGTTGTATTTAGAGGCAATAGTTTGCCAATTATGTTTGGCATTGTTTGCGGTTTGGCTAATGGAGACTTGAGTGTCTTTCTGTACTGCTTCAGCCTCTTTTGGTTGATTCTGGCTCTGGCTGCTATAAATTGTTGGTGAGCCAACCCCTTGAGTTTGACTAACAAGCATAGGTAATCCTTTATATGATGAAATATAGATTAATAACTAAGCAATTGTCGTGCCGCAACATTTTGGGTAGCTATTCTTAATTCAATAGCGATTTAAAGAAGAATATAGAGGACGCTCTACTCACTTTTACAGTATCATATGCCGATGATACACAGCCTAAAAAGTGATACAGTTAATTATGTCTTTACCTGCTTGCCCCAAGTGCAATTCTGAATATGTTTATCAAGATCAAAGTCAGCTAATATGTCCTGAATGTGCTTACGAATGGGATCCTAACGCGACTGCTACCGAGGACGACATTCAAGTAAAAGATGCCAACGGCACACTATTAGCTGATGGCGATAAAGTCACTGTGATTAAAGATTTAAAAATTAAAGGCAGCTCACAAGTCATTAAGATTGGTACTAAGGCTTTGGTAAGGCGAGTGCTAGATAAAAAAGACCATGAACTTGACTGTAAGGTTGATGGCGTTGGTGAAATGATGGTGACAGCGAAGTTTGTTAAGAAAGCAAATACTTAAGTGGATAAGTGTTCAGAAGTTATGGGGTTTTAAAGCGCTATTGATCTCCAATTATAAGTGAGCAAGATAATCACTCTCAGATTTACCTGAGCAAGTCTGAGAGTGAAATTCACCGGCTTCAATTTACGCCTGATTTGAATAAGTGTGATAAGGGCTACTGTCGGTATAAGCATCACGCGATTTTGACGTAATCACACTGGCTCATGATTGAGCTAGTTCACTTAATCGTTTATTCAATCCAAGCAGGAAAAGGATCGGGTAAGGATTTCCAAATATCTACGCCTAATTGCAATTCCTCATCGGTCAATAAGCATTCATCTAGTTTATTAATTAATTCGCCTTTATCTAAACCTTGACCAATGAAAACCAACTCTTGACGTCTATCGCCATAAGGTTCAACCCACTGCGCTTCAATCGCAGAAACATATTCAGGATCTTCAGGCCACTCTTCACGAGGTACCGCAAACCAGAATAAGCCTGCCTGACCATATCTGGCGATGCCGCCTGCTTGGCTCCAACTACCAGCAAAGTTGGGTCGAGTTGCTAACCAAAAAAACCTTTATAGCGCAGTAGCTTACCAGCTTTATCGTTCGCATGTAAAAAATCATAGAAACGTTTCGGATGAAATGGGCGCCTACGACAATAGCTAAAACTAGTTATACCGAACTCTTCTGTTTCAGGCACATGTTCACCACGCATTTCTTTAAGCCAGCCGGGCGCTTGCTGCGCTTTTTCAAAGCTAAAACTGTTGGTATTTAAAATTTGCTTTAATGGAATTTGGCCATGCGTTATTGGGATTTGTGTTGCCTCTGTATTCAAACTCCTTAGAATACTTTGTAGTTGTGTGAGCTCTTCAGCACTCACTAAGTCTGTTTTACTGATCACGAGCCTATCTGCAAACTCTACCTGTTCAATCAGTAGGTCAGCAACACTTCGTTCGTCCTCCCCACCAAGACTTTCACCAACTTCCTGCAAGGACTTTGCCTGATTATAGTCCTTTAAAAAATTAACAGCATCGACAACCGTAACCATGGTATCTAACTTGGCGACGTTCGATAAGCTAATGCCATCTTCGTCCTCGAAGGTAAACGTTTCAGCAACAGGTAATGGCTCCGAAATACCAGTTGACTCGATAACAAGATAATCATACTTTTCAGATTTAGCTAAACGAGTAACTTCCTCAAGCAAATCCTCTCGAAGAGTACAACAGATACACCCATTGCTCATTTCAACGAGTTTCTCTTCAGCTCGGTTAAGGCTGACTTCGTTTTGTACCGTTGCCACATCAATGTTGATTTCACTCATATCATTCACTATCACTGCGACTCGCAAACCGTCACGATTGTTTAAGATGTAATTGAGTAAAGTTGTTTTACCTGCACCAAGGAATCCTGATAAAACAGTTACAGGTAATAAGTTTGTTGAGTTTAACATTGTAATTTCGCCCCAAGTTACAAGTGTTTTAGTAGGTTAAGATTCTTCTCGAATCTTTGCATAAGCATGCTCTGTAAGTTCTTTTGTTTGTTTTACATCTGCACAATATTCTGCTGTAGGTCTAGCTAAGAGTCTCTCTATACCAATTGGCTCGCCACTTTCTTGGCAGTAGCCGTACTCTCCCAACCTAATGCGCTCTAAAGAGTCTTGGATCTTAGGAAGTAACCGCTGCTCTCTATCTACAATCCGCATCAGAATGGCACATTCTTCTTCCCAAGATGCTCTATCACTGATGTCGGCCAGCTCAGGACGATTAGCTAATTGTGCCTTAGCATCTCTAATGTGTTCTCGCGTTATATCATGAAGTTCAATCAAGTAATTTCGAAAGAATGTGCACTGTTGTTCATTCATATAATCTGACTGAGGTGCCGCTTTTATCTCTTGTATTGATAAAGAACCATACACTTTATTTATATCTTGCATGTTAATCTCCTAAGTAGTTGTTGTATTATAACATAACACACACAACCTAGATCATCGGCTATTTTCTTAAGCTAACCAATTAGACTGGTTGAGCTGTGCTATTTTCTAAAAAGCAACTGTGATTCTGATATAAATGAATGATTTAATTGAAAAAAATAAATTTATCTTTTTTGGGCTATTACTCAAATTGCCAAGAAAACACTTAGTAGCAATTGTCGTTTCGACTATTACGCTTACTTGGTTGATCAGTGTAGAGTCTTCGAAAAGTCACTTAGTCTCAGATAAGCGATTAGATATTAATGAAGTTATAACGGCCAAACCCAACTTGATTACAGATAAAGTTTCTGATCTTAGCGAGCAGGATATTTCAGCTCCATTGAAGGTAAGCCCTGAACCCAAATATCAAAAGACCAAATTGGTCATTACTAAAGGTGATACACTGAGCACGCTATTTGAGCGCTTAAACATTTCACAACAAACACTTTATGAGGTGCTTAGTGCTGATGAATCTATATTGGCACTAGAGACACTCAAGCCAAATAATGTGCTTATTTTTAAATACCTTACTAAAAGTCATGAATTGCAGGAGTTAGAGTTATTCGTTCATGCTGGTCATCGTGTAATTTATCGTCGTGCTGAAGATGGTGGCATAGAGTATGAAACATTAATTCAAGATGGCGAATGGCGCACTAAACTCATTAGTGGTGAAATAAATGGTAGTTTTTACCTCTCGGCGCAAAAAGCTGGGTTAACTGAAGCAGATGCAGCCGTAGTGACTAAAATATTTAAGGAACAGCTCAATTTTGCTCGCGCTATTCGACAAGGCGATAAGTTTCAAGTAATCAGAAATGAGCAGTTTGTTGATGGAAAACCTACTGGACAAGCCCACATAGTTGGTGCCAGATTTCAACAAAAGACCAATGAATACACTGCTTTTTTATTTGATGATGGGCGTTTTTACGACAAGCAGGGCCATAGCTTAACAAGAGCATTTAGAAGGTTGCCTTTACAAAAATCGTACAGGGTAAGCTCTCATTTTAATCCCAGAAGAAAACACCCTGTTACAGGTCGTATTAGGCCTCACAACGGGGTAGACTTTGCCACGCCTACAGGTACTAAAATAGTTTCCACTGGCGATGGTATTGTAACAAGAGTGGGCAATCATAAATTTGCTGGTAAATATATAGATATTAGGCACAGTAGTAAGTACAAGGCGAGATATTTACATTTACACAAGATCAATGTCCATCAAGGTCAGCCTATAAAGCGTGGACAGATAATTGCGCTTTCAGGCAACACAGGCCGTTCAACTGGCCCTCATTTGCATTTTGAACTTCACATTAATGGTAGACCAGTTGATCCATTGAAAGCCAAAATTCCACTTACTCGATCATTAACCAAAAGTGACAAAACCGCTTTCTTAAAACTGGTTGCTATGCGTACTAATATGCTAGACAGTGCACTTGAATCTGAGATAAACAAAGCGCACGAAACCATGTTGGCAGATTGAAGTTTAAGGTGAGCTTACTGTTCACCTTAGCTCAATGTTAGACGACAACGCTTTTTTATTAAAGTTAATCCGATAAAGCGAGCTTATCAATCTCCATATGCTTTTTAATAAAGCGGATCAGATGCTTGTCTTTATTTGGGTCCAGCGGTAGATATTACCGTTCTAGATATTTGGCTAATACCCTTTCAAGCAAATAACTATACGCCAATCCACCTTGCTTTGATGTGGGTGAATGTAGTTCACTAGGGTCAACAAAATAACTTACCGCTTTATTAGCCTCTTGCAGTCTCTATACATAGTCATTGACAGCGGAAAAATGGTGACACCCGCTACTATTGCCTTCTTAACGAGCCAATTTATGGCTTGGATAAGTCCCAATTCGTTTTTCAGGTAATTTGCATGTTGAAATGACTAAGCTTGGCTGGTAACTTGCTAAAAATATTAAATACAGTTAGCTTGAATTTTGTGCTCATTTCTTTTGTGGATGAGTGAGATATTCAGGAATTCACGCTAATAAGCTGTTATGAATATTAAGGAAAATTATGTTGAAAGGCCTATATATATGTTTTTTGGTGTTTGCATTAGCTTCATGCAGCTCGACTAAAAATACATCTAGTCAAAACCTAGAGATGAATAACTCAATGGTATCGTCTGACTCCGAGTACGGCTATAGTCCAACCAAACCTATTGAACTTGGTGGTTTTCTCCGCGGAACAAAATACGAAGGAGCTCATATTGAATACTTCCAGAGCTTATTTGGACCCAATGGTGAGCAATTGGAAATAAAGCGCCTAGGTAGTTGTTGTCCATTCGAAGATTCATCTATGCCTTTCGGTGGAGGACTGTTGGATAAATATGAGCTGTCATATGAGGGCCTATCTGAGCCAGTTGTTATTCATGTTAATTTGTACAAATTTAATAAACCGATGGCTCCTAAAGGCTTTACTCTGAATTAGTGTGATTACGTCAAAATCGCTTGATACTTATACTGTCAGTATCCCTTGGTAATCACACTAAATTCTTTTCAACTAATTCAGGTTATCCACCTTTTAGCGCCGAAAGCTCCGCTTTCAGATTTAATATTTCTTGATTAAGTGCAGATATATGGATATCTTTTTGAGCACTCTCTTCTAATAGTAATATTTTACTATTTTCTAGCTCTGTAATTTCTTGCTGCTGATATTGGTTAGTATGAGTGAGTTCCGCAACTGTTTTATGTAAACTGTCATTTTCGCTGACTAATGATGTTACTTTATCCTCTAAAGTGTTAGATAAGTTTCTTAAAGTGAAAACCTGAGTACTAAGACTATTGATACTCAACTTAGCTGAATCTAATTGACTCTCACATAGCTGCAAAGTACTTTTAGCAAAAAGACCATCCTGGCTAAGTCGAGAGATTTCAGTCTCACTAAGCGCTCTACTATATATTTGAACATCATCCAACACTGATGCGCTGTGGCTATATAAAGTGGACTTTTCCCACGTTGCAAACCGTAACCTTCTGCTAGTGTTTGCTATTGAACCATTACCCACATATTCTGTACCTCTTAACTCACCATTTCTATATAACTTTATATATTCACCTTCACGCACACCAGTAATAAAGTACCATTCATTGAGTGTAAGAGCTTCATAATCTCTAACGCTGACGGACTGCTTGTCTACTTCAACTCCAAATGTAAGCCCTTTGGAGCTTCTACCACTACAAATAGATAAATGCCACTCATTTGTTCCCGGTTTATCTCCACTGTGCCACTTATTAACTGCAGCACATCTGTTCCAATTACTAGTTGTGGGTTGGAGCTTTTTAACCCAAAATGCGACTGTAAAATCCCCATTATCAAAGTTTAAGCTTTCACTGTCAGGTATGATAGCTGTATCATTTACACCATCAAATTTTACTCCGAAATTATTCTTTCCCTGCGTAGTTACAGGGCCATTGTAAAATGTACCGTGATTTTCACCAACAGAGTCAATAACAGCTTGAGCATTGTCTAACTTCCACAAACTAACAAGCCCATCTGGGTTTTTATCTAACGCATAAGAAAAGAACGAGAAAAAGAAT
>NZ_JAKEVK010000227.1:0-7158 GCF_022398435.1 Pseudoalteromonas sp. Isolate6
TGTCTATATAAATCAATGAGTTAATAAATATTGATACTCAAGGTTGGTCAAAATAGCGAAATCACATAGTGAGCTGAGCCAAAAGTTTGCAGATATGACTGTCATGTGGTTGTAAATTCGACAGTGTAGTCTGGCGCTATTGCTTGCTTATTTTTCTGACAGTGCAATGAAAGACATGACCAAGACGACCGAGCTACACGCTGTCAATCCGAAATCATTCGTTGATAGTCACTGTAAACCAGACGCTGCAGTCTTTTTAGGAGTTGGAAGTGCCGCCAGCGCTGCAACTCTTGGGTGTTCTACCTGCGTATTGACCCATAAAGGCTTACCTTGGTTATTGATAGATTGTGGCTTTAATACGGTGTCACGCTATAAAAGCCATTTTGCATCATTACCCGATGCTGTGTTTATTACTCACCTTCACTATGATCATGTTGGTGGATTGGAGCAGCTTTACTTTCAGGCTGCATTGAGTCAGCACCAAGTCACATTATACGCTCCAGCAGAGTTAATCGTTGGGTTGTGTAACATGCTCGCCTACACCGGACTAAGCGAGGGTAACTGTGGTGTTTGGCAGGTCTTTCGTTTATTTCCAGTTTCTGAAAGCTTTCTTCATCGTGGGCAGCGTATACACAGTTATGCCGTTCGTCATCATGAGCCCAACAGTGCTTTTTCGTTACACCTCCCTGGTAGCTTGTTTTACAGTGGTGATACTAAGGCTATTCCTGAGCTACTCCATCACCATGTCAGTAACGGCGAGGTTATTTTTCATGATTGCGGTCTTGCAAACAACCCCAGCCATTGCTCCCTTGATGAGTTGTTGACGAGCTATCGCGAAGACATCATTAAAAATATTTGGGTCTATCATTACCAGCATCAAGAAGATGTTGTGAAGTTTGAACACGCAGGACTCAAAGCAGCGATTGCTGAGCAGTCGATTACGCTTTAAGTTTGCGACTGAGAAGTTAAATAGGCTTTTAATTCTCGAACAAACTCGCTACCGATCTCATGGTGTATCGCTTTTATTATTTCGGCGCACTCCGTAGTGTTGTTATCAAGTGCTGAATATTCTAACGCCTGTAGATGCTCAGCTAGTACCTCTGCCCCCACTGCTTTGGCGGAGGTTTTGAGGTAATGGGCTTCGTCTTTTAACGCTTGAAAAGCACGTGTTTGGTATGCCTCTTTAATCTTTGCGCAGCTCGATTTCGATTGCACCAGAAAGTCGGTGTAAAACTTTTTTGCTGTGGCAAAGTCATCACCAATTAAGTCGATAAGTACCTGAGGGTTGAGAGTTTGACTCATTGTGTAAAGTCCATATCTAACCATTTACCTAAAGTGTTTTTGAGCTCTTGTAGCCGCACAGGTTTGCTAACATAATCGTTCATGCCACTGTCTAAGCAAAGCTCTTTATCCCCTTTCATCGCAGCGCCAGTAACAGCAACAATAGGAATTGCACTGCGCTCTTCTTTGGACTCAAATGCGCGAATTAATTTAGCCAATTCATATCCATCTATCTCTGGCATATGACAATCGGTTAGTAAAAGCTGATATTGTTGGCTTTTATACATCGCCAAAGCCTCTTTGCCGTTATTAGCGATATCGCAGGAAACCCCGAGTTTAGAAAGTTGTTTGACAATGAGCTTTTGGTTAAAAGGATTGTCCTCCGCAAGGAGTATATGCTGCTTACCATTAGTATTCGTTTTGTCATCGCTTGGGCTGGAAGCTTTATCGTCTAGTGAAAGTAGCGCGTCCAGCTCACTGAGATCGTTTAACTCACCTAAATCAGTCTCATCATCTTGTTGGCTGGCTTTAAGTTTACTTAGTAATTGGCCGATTGAGTATTGAGTCTGTGGTGTAATTGGTTTTGATTTTTGCGTCGTTAACGCTTTGCTGGTCAAGTTAGCAAACGCGCTTTCATCAAAAAACATTAATTCTGGAATAGGTGAGAGTATTTGTTTTGTAGAGGCTTCGGCTTGCGTTGTGAAAACGCGAATAAGTGCAGCGCCGTCAGTTTCTTTGATTTCATTAGGTGATTCGACGATTTTGAGCTCGCTGCAAAAATGCGTGCAGGCATTATACAGTTGTGTCAGTGCCAACGAACTTTGCCAACAGGCATCACTAAGCCAATAGAGTGTATTAAATGGCATGTTGGGCTGCTGTTGCGTCCTCGGACACCAAACGGGAATGGTAATGGTAAAAGTTGAGCCTTCTCCAGATTTACTTTTTAAAGCGACCTTGCCACCCATAAGGTCAATAAGCTTGCCGCATATTGCAAGGCCTAACCCCGTGCCGCCATACTTTCTGGTAATAGAGCGTTCGGCTTGTGTAAAGGGGGTAAACAGTTTCTTTTGTACTTCCGGTGCAATGCCAATTCCATTGTCTTCTATCTTAAATATCAGGTGAGATAAAGCAACGCCCTCGGATGCCCAATGCACAGTGATGGTCACTTTCGCACCGCCTTCACGATCTGCAACGCTAAATTTGATCGCATTACTGACAACATTAAAGATAATTTGTCGCACTCTATTTTCATCGCCAATCACTTCTAATGGCAGCTTTATGTCCTCATGCACCGTTAATTTTACCGATTTATCTCGTGCGTGGGCTTCGAACGTTTTGATGATGTTATTAAGCATTTTAGAAGGAGAGAAAGGATAACTTTCAAGCTCCATTTTCCCTTGCTCAACTTTGGCTAAGTCTAAAATATCATTCAATATTGAGACTAAATTATTGGCTGAAATAGACGCGGTTTCTAAGAGTTCTTGGTTGTCTTCATCAAGCTCAGATAGCGACATGAGATCCAATGAGCCGATAATACCATTCATTGGCGTTCTAAGTTCATGGCTCATCATAGACAAAAAGTCTGACTTGGTGCGACTTGCTTGCTCAGCTTTAATAATAGCAGCCTCAAGATCAGCAGTGCGTTCAGCGACGCGTTGTTCTAGCTCTTGATTAATATGCTGGAGCTTTTTTTGGGCAATATAGACGTCGGTTTGATCGATAACAACACCATCAATACGTGATGGTCGGCCATATTCATCTAGTCCGACAACACCTTTAGCATAAACGACAACAATATCCTTGTCGTTGAGCAGACCGCGATAGCGCTGCTCAAAGATCTCGCCTGAGCTTAATGATGCTTCTAGCGCTTGAATAACCCGAGCTTTATCGTCGGGATGAAGGCTAGCCTCCCAAAGATGCAGATTGCCTATATCATCTTCCGAAAGCTTAAAAATTTCATTCGCTTGATGATCCCAATTCCAAATCCATTGATTCGCTACTCGTATTGCTCGCCAAGTGCCTATTTTCCCAGCTTGCATAGCAAGTTCTTTGCTTTCTTCTGCATCATGTAATGCGACTAACATGTCTTTTTCGTGAGTACAGTCAGCCAAAATCCCATACACACTGTGTGTTCGGATACAATATTTAACTTGCTCGCCTTTGAGCTCAAACCAATGGATTGAGCCCCTAACCTCTAGTCGGAACTCAAAATGCAGCATAAGTCCTTGTTCAATGTGATGGGAGAGCAGTTCGGAAAATAGCGGCTGGTCCTCTTGGTAAATCATACTTTTTAAGGTTTCCCAGTCGAGCTCGGCCGAGGCCGGAAGGCCTATAAGAGATTTAAATTTGGGAGAAAAATATGCTGTCTTGTTTAGCAGGTCGTAACACCAAACGCCGAGGTTTGCGCTGTTGACGGCGTGACGTAAAATTCGGGTTTGTTCGTCCTCTAAAGGATTTTGACAATAATAAGTAGAAAGCTCGGCAATATGCACAAATATTTCATTGCTGTGGACATCATAAAAGGAAAGTAAAAATTGTACGTTTGGCGATGTGCGCAACGAAACTTGTATCAAAGAACCATCTGCAATCGTCTTTTGTTGCTCTTCTACACATGAGGGAAAGGTAAATAGGTCTTCAAGGTGCTTATTAACGATATTATTTTCAGGTACGAGCAGTTTTTCCGCAGCAGTGGTTGTATGACTGACATACCACTCAGATGTAACAATCAAAATTGGCATACTGTCTTTTAGTGCTGTTAGCATCACATTCCCCAATCGTATCCTCATAAAACAATATAGCAGTTCATGATTAACTTGCTGTATTTATGGTCTATCTAGTAATTGTTGAGGAGGATGAGCAAAGCCTGTAAATTGTCGATGCTGAGGGGGAGAATTTTTGTCTAATGTGTGATGGTTAGGAATGTAGATCAGAGTACAAGGCCATTGCTACCTATGAAGTCGTCGAAGGTTTATCACAAGAGCCTTATCTACAAGTCAGCAGTGCAAAGCGAGATTGTGCTTTCCCCTACCATTAGTACCATATTACGCGGCGGTTTATACCGCCTCTACATTGAGTCTTTCTGCGAGTAGCTGGCGCTCAGTATTTAATCCTCTATAGTCTCTAAGTCCAGCGAGAAGCGCCCTGATTAATACTGTATCAGGGTTTTTACTTTGTAGTTGAGCTTCCAATAGAGTGATTGTGTGGTCTACGATCTCACGCTTTTGTGGTGTAAGTTTTAGCTTATGAGACTTCTCCTGGAGCTGTAAAAAAGCTTGTTGGACTTTTTGTTCGTGGAGTTGTTGTTTTTTGGCTTCGATCTCTTTTTGAGATGGGAAATCCTGCTCGGTTAACACCGGCGAAAGGGCTTGATTTGGTAGCGCTGTACAAATTGAGTCCATACACGACACTACCCAATTAACCAGCTTTTCAGTGTCGAAATCAATACCTTCAATCACGGGAAGCGAAAGGTAGTTAGCTATAATGCCATCAAGCGTCATCGCAAGGTCGGTTTTCCATGGACGAACTTGCTCGCCATAGTTTTCAAGTAAAAAACCTTCCTGTAGCGTAAGCCACGTTAAGCGAAATTCTTGATAGAACATAATTAAGTTATTTGAAAAGCTCAGTGACTCCTCCTGCAATAAGAGTTGAAACATCGCTTGGTACTGCTGTAAATCTTCGTGCTGGAAGCGGATTTGTTGTTTTAGCTTGGCAATTGGAGTCAAGTCATCACTTTCTAATATTGCTCTTATTTTATCTAGCAGATCCGCTGTTTGACGCTCAAAAACGGCTAATAGTAGTTCGTCTTTTGATTTAAAGTGTAGGTAGATAGCACCTTTCGAAATGCCCACTTTATTGGCGATGGTTTGCATGCTAAAGGCAATATCGCCCTCAGCTAAAAGTAACTGCTCCGCGCATGTGAGTATTAATTTCCGCTTATCAGACATAGCTCCTCCTGTTCACATTGCAGTATACAGTCAATTTAAAAATGACCAATAGGTCATTTTTAAATTGACTAAGTCCAAAAATAGGTCAATTATTATATTGTCTATTCAACGGGGACATCATAATTATGAACAATACATCATCTTTAATACAATTAGTCAGGCGCACGCGGCCAAGTCGACTATTACTATCAACTCTGATTTTGTTTACGCTCATTTCTAGTATTTTAGGTTTGTTGGTGCCTTTGCAAACGAAAAGATTGCTTGAAGAACTCGGAGAAAAAGGTCATTTTTCAAATGAACAGGTAGTCATATTAATTATGGTATTAGTATTTTCCGCTGTGCTAACAGGGTTGATGACTTACATCATGGGTAAAATTGGCAATGAGCAAAAGCTTAAGTTACGCGGAGACCTTTTTCAGCACCTCATTCGTTTGCCAGTTTCCTTCTTTGATAATACAAGGGCTGGGGAGCCCGCGAATCGTATAGTAAAAGACACTGAAATTATTGAAAACCTCGTGAGCGAGCAGTCTGTGTCTTTTATATCTGGTGTAGTTTCATTATTTGGTTCTTTTATTATTCTATGGTTTTTAGACTGGCAAATGACACTTGTAATGCTCGGTGCAGTGACGGCTAGTTTTCTGATCATCTTACCGTTTTCTGTCAGGCTGACGGATCTGTCTAAGTCATTACAAGACACTGAGGCCTCTATGTTAGGAAGGTTAACCGAGCTGTTTGCCAATATCCGCTTACTAAGAGCGCAAGGTGCAGAGAAAATAGAAGCTAAAAAGAACAACAATGAATTGAAGTCACTGTATAAAACCGCAATGTCAGAACATACGCTTTTAGCTACCATGGGCGCACTGGTGAATTTAGTGATCATGGCTTCGATAGTGTTAGTACTGGGATTTGGTGCATCAAGGGTTGCCAACGGTGCGATGACGCTAGGCGCTTTTGTTGCGTTTATTATGTTTTTACTGAACATCGTGTTGCCGATGGGGCAGTTAAGCATGGTGGTAGCCGCGTTTAATAAAGCAAAAGGGGCGGCCGTTCGTATTAACGAGATCTTAGCTACAACACCAGCAAATGAGAGTGGTCATACGATTAACCTGACTGATAAGTCAATTTATGTTCGCAATTTATCTTTTAGTTATGCTGATGATAAACCAGTATTTAAAAGCTTGAGCTGTGAATTCTTAAGTGGAAAAACGACCGCTATTGTTGGGCCATCAGGAGTTGGTAAGTCTACACTCTTCGCTTTGTTGCAGGGCTTTTACCAAGCGCAGCGTGGTTACATTGAAATTGCTGGGCTTAATGTTGAAGAGCTAGACCGGGCCAATTTAAGAGCGCAAATTGGTTATGTTGCGCAAGAGAGCCCGCTGTTGTGCGGCACCTTATATGAAAACTTGGTCTACGGTGCTGATGAGACAATAGATGATGAGCAATTACAGCATGCTATCGACACGGCCGATTTAGCAGAGTTCATCGCGACACTACCTGATGGGTTGAATACTCAAATTGGTGAGCGTGGTATTACTCTGTCTGGCGGACAAAGGCAAAGAGTTGCATTGGCGCGAGCACTATTAAAAGACCCAGCATTGCTGCTGTTGGATGAAGCAACGGCAAGCCTTGATTCACAAAGTGAAGCCGCTATTCAAATTGCCCTGAAAAATGCAAAAAAAGGTCGTACTACAATTATTGCCGCGCATCGACTCAGTACGGTTATGGATGCTGATACTATTATCGTCATTAACAAAGGTGAGATTGAGTCACATGGAGATCACCAGTATCTGATGCAACACTCTTCGCTTTACCAAAGCTTAGTGAATAAACAGTTCAGCCTTCAAGCGGTAAGCTAATAACTTTGGTTGGGGTCCGCCAGTTGGATAGGTGGAAAGTGAATGAACAGCAACGTCATTAGTAAACGAAGTAATAC
>NZ_JAKEVK010000228.1:0-6977 GCF_022398435.1 Pseudoalteromonas sp. Isolate6
CTAAATATACCATCTGGAAAAATGCGCATGCGCGTTTCCCAAACCTATTATCTCAAATCRMARATAAATAACCTWTTGATAAACAAWAACATTTTTAATYTATTCATSCGTAAACGCGCAAAAATTTTTTCATTATTTYCCTTGATATCCGAGAATTCCAAATAATACTGTATACATACACAGCAACATAAGATAAGGAGTTATCATGAGTCTAAAAAGCCCATTTCTGAAAGGTCTTCAGGAGGAAATGCGTATCCGTGGTTACAGCATTAGAACAGAAAAAAACCTACCTATATTGGATTAAGGCATTCATTAACTTTCACCACAAGCGTCACCCTGAAACAATGGGAACGGAAGAGGTTACACAATTTTTAACCTTCCTTGCCAACCAACGAAATTGGACAGAAACATGTTAGTACCGCAGTCCGCACCTGACCAATAGCTGAAATGTCAGAATTCATAGCGCTCTATATTTGCACTCTATCAGGTCAAAAATTAGCGCTTATTCACTTAATTGTGTTCACTTAATTGAATAAGTCACTTTACTCACTTGGATGATAATGGCGAATACCATTGTCATCCACCATGACGTAACAGCTATCGTGGTTTTGAAACGCTTTGTAAAACACCTCATCATATAGCAGCTTTTCACTTTTCGTTTCGCCACCAACTCCTTGATAACTGACCAACATGTGACATTCGTGACAAATAAGCGGATTCACCAAGCGCTTATCAGCAGCTTTGACTACTGCGGTTACTTCATACACTTTACCGTGCTCTTTATTTTTGAACCAAGTCATACACTAATTTCGCTCCAATTAAATCACTTAATGCCGTTCCTACAGACTTAAACAAAGTAATTTCATTCTCGTTACTTCGACCTAGGTTATTTTTAGTCATTTCGCTAAGCTCTGCAACCACCTTATCGGGGCTAAATTTACCTTCACTGATCGGTAACAACAATTCGCCCGCCTCGTTCAATACATTGGCGCGACTATCTACAAAAACGCGACTCTTAGTTACCGTTGTGGTATCAATTTCTCGACAATCTTTATGATGATTGCCAATGCAATCTATATGCGTACCATCGCTCAACCATTCTCCGTTGAACAAAGGCGTATGACTGCCTGTTGCACAGCTGATCACATCTGCTGAAGCAATAACAGACGCGGTTGCCTCCTGATACAATGAAAATTCCATTCCCGGATGCTGCGAGGACAATAGATCCAGCAACAAACGTCCTTTTTCAGAGTTGCGTGCAATTATTGAAATTTTACTATAATTTCTAACACTTAAATGCGCATTAATCATGTAACTAGCTAAATTGCCTGAACCGAAGAAAACCAAATGTTTGGCATGTGTAGGTGCTAAATACTCCGCGGCTAATGCTGACACAGCAGAGGTTCTCCACAACGTTACTTCGGTGCCGTCCACAAGCGCGAGCGGCTCGCCGAACTGTCTGGAAAACAGCATGATTTTCGAGTAAAGGGAGGCTTTATCGTGCTGGTTGTTATCTGGGAAATAGGTAAAGGCCTTCACGCCAATCACATCTGCATTCCAAGCAGGTAAAACAGCAAAAGCGTCATGATTGCAATGACTGTTATCTAGCTCAAAAACTTGCCGTGTTGGTGTACCTGCTGGTTGCGCAAAACCCTGTTTAAGCGCCTGAATTAAGCTTGGGTAGTTGAGGCTATCCGCAACCTCTTGGCGAGTAATAATTTGCATCATCATTCCTTAGTTTGTTAGCTGAAATACTTGTGGCGCGTGGGTTAAGCATTCAAAACCATTTTCAGTCACCAATACATCTTCTTCCAAGCGCACACCACCATAATTTGGAATGTAAATACCCGGCTCTATGGTAATGATATTGCCAGCTTCTAACTGGTGATCGACCCCAGGTTTAATAAACGGCTGCTCGTGTAAAAATAACCCCACACCGTGACCAAGTCCCTCACCTGCGTATTGTGAAAAGTCACTATGACTCAACACATCGTGTGATGCGTTATTTAAATCTATGCAGTTAACGCCCGCTTTTATTAGCGCCAACGCAGCTCGCTGCGCATGTTGAACCGTGTCATAAATGGATTGTTGTTGCTTCGTCGGCTCCCCCAACACGTAACTTCGCGTCATATCAGAGCGATAGCCGCTTATCACCGCACCAAAGTCGATAAGTACCAAGTCCCCTTGGTTGAGCTTTGTCTGTCCTGGGTTTCCGTGCGGTAAGGAAGAACGTGCACCAAATAATAGGATTGTGTCAAAAGAGAGTCCTTCGGAGCCTAGCTTTTGCATCTGATACTCAAGCTCAATTGCCGCTTCTCGCTCAGTGATCCCTACCTTTAACAAAGGTAGTGTATGGGCAAGCGCCGAGTCAGCTATCTCGGCGGCGCGTTTAATACAGTTAATTTCATAACCATCTTTAACTTGTCTTAGTGATTCCACCCACAGCGGCGCGGCAACAAGCGTGGTATTTTTTGCACTGATATTTAATGAGACATAATCTGCGTGACTAATTTGATGCGCTTCAAATGCAAGCTGTCGCGGTCCATCCAATAATCTAAAAATACAATCAGGTAACGTTTCTTTGTCACGATTTCTTAAAATAACTTCGACTCCCACCGCTTCATTGCTAGCACGCTCAAAGTAACGATAATCGGTAATGAGTCTGTGTTGCCCATTTGAAGACATCAACAATGTTGCAGCATGGCCGGTAAAGCCAGTTAAATATACAATATTCTCGTAGCCATAAATAATGATAGCGTCACTTTGGTGTTGTTGTAATTTATTGACTAAGCGTTGCTGTCTGGCTGCGTAATCTACATTCATCGTAGTAAAAATCCTCTTACTAATGGATCGTGGTCGTCTAAAATAAATTGGTGTCGGCCTGTAATATAGGCCGTGCCCGAAACTATTGGGATTAACGATTTACTGTCATCAGTAAGTTGATAACAAACATCTAAGCCCAGGCCTAATATACCTTCAATAAAGATACGTTGATTTGCAGAGAGCTCATCTCTGGCGGCAAGAATTGCAGCTCTACCACTAACTCCTGTCCCTGTTGGACTGCGATCTAATTCGCCATCGGCAAAAATGCACACATGCTTACTGTGGGCAGAGTCTGATTTTTGAGAATTGGAATAAAAAATCACACCATATAAAAACGCAAGGCGCGCATCGTCATGCACTAAGCTAATCTGTGTTGCAATTTCTTGTTTAAGCGTTAAACCTAACTGCTGAATGTAAGCTGCATTTTCTGACGTAAGAGCTAAATCGATTGTATCAGCGTCAATATAGGCATAAAACGCACCACCAAATGCGATATCCACTGAGATTAAACCAAATTCAGATGTCTTGACCTGTTTATCAAGCGTCACCACCTCTGCTGGTACATTGGCAAATTCAGCTTGGCCGTCTCTTAGCCATGCAGTAATTAGCCCTGCTGGCGCATCTATCAACAACTGCTTTTTTACAGGATTGTGCTGTAAAAATAGTGTGGTTAAAGCAATAATCGCATGACCACACATTGTTGAGTACCCTTCATTATGAAGAAATAACACGCCAAAATCGCTTTCTGGTAACTGCTTTTCAACAATAAGCGCACCATACATATCAGCATGACCCCTAGGCTCATACATCAGCGCGGTGCGATAGTGATCAAGATTTTCTACGCAGTATTGCCGTTTATCTAAAATAGTGTTGCCTTGAGGTTCAGGGAATCCATCGACAATCACCCGCAACGGTTCGCCGGCGGTATGCATATCAACCGTCTCTATTACTTTCGCGTGGCTCAGTATCTGTTCAAAATCTATTGTTAACGTCATCATACTCTCCGTGACATGAAATAAGCCAAACGTTTTGTTTGGCTTAAACCAAGAGTTAGGTACATGACACCTATCCTTGGCTCTCTCCAGGGAAATTAAAACGTAAACCTTGCAACCAACGACGCGTAACGTTCAGTTTGTCGTAACGTCGTGATGCCGTAGTCAGGGTTAACGATTAAACCATTTTCACCGTCTAAAGAACGTTGTTCATTGATCCCAAGCGCTTTATCACTGTTTAGTAGGTTATAAACAGTTCCTTTAAGCAATAGGTCATGCCCCATAATATCTGTAGAATAACTGAGCGATAGGTCTACCGTGGTTGCCCAAGGCAGATTATCAATGCTACCGCGAGGAGCTGGATTGCCGTTTTCGTCATAATGTGAAACATGACCGTAATCTTTACTTACGCACGCGTCCCAAGGGCTTCCTGCGGCACAGCTATCTACACCGACTGGGTGCTTAGAAAAATAGTTAGTCGGGCGGCCTGATGACGTTCTTGCAACCAGCCCCAGAGTTAGCTCATTTGTGATATCGTAAGAGCCTGATACTTTTATTGAATGGCGATGGTCGTTAGGCAAATTACCATAGCCGTGATCCATCAGATCCGCGTAATCATAAGAAGTTGTCCAACCAGGATCAGCCTGATCGTTGTCGGTTTTCACTAAACCTTCTGTATTACCATAGCTGTGTGACCAAGTATAAGAAGAATTAATCCGAAACTTATCAGTAATATTTCCCTCTAAGGTAAATTCAAGTGCCAGATATTTACGTACAGCTTGTTGCAGGGCAAGCTCTTCTGCACTAAGTGTCACTTCATCGACTTGGCCATCGCCATCGAAGTCATAACTCATGGTGATCGCTTCACCAGGGTTATTCAGCACATAGTAAGACCCTTGACCGACATTGTCTTGGATACCGAGTTCGGCCAATTTCTTCGCAAGTACGGGGCCAACATCCGTATCTTCAACACTACGTCCAAGATCTCGATAAATAGCTCTAACCCCAAATGCCATATCGTCAAAAATGGTGGTCTGGTACCCTAAGGTCAGTTCGTCAGAATACATCGGCTTAAGTGTTGAAGAAGCAATCAAGCCAGGCTCTGTAATTCCGCGTTGACGCCAGCGTCTATCTCGAAGCATCTCCCCTCGACTTGGCGAGCCATCATTTAATAAAATGGGATAGCCATCACTGTCTACTTGATCTAGATCGAAATACTCAAACCACTCTACTGAAGCCGAACCTTGAGTGATATTCATGTTGGCAGACACAGGTTGAAAGTATCGCCCGTAAGTGAAGAAAACTTTGGATTCACCATCACCATTTAAGTCGTAAATAGCCTGAAACCTTGGCGCGAGTTGGTTATCCATATCAACAAATGCTCTGCCATCAGTGACGGTATTTTCAAACTGGCTATAACGCAGTCCCAGGTTTAACACGAGTTGGTCGGTGACTTGCCAAGAATCATTGACGTAGAAAGCAAGCGAGTTAACCTCAGAGTCAACCGTCCTAGTCCTCACTCGGCGTTCAATATAATCCTGACCTAGCGCAGCACCAGAAATGCTCCCTTCACCAGCGGTTTTGATTGTCCACCAGCCTTCTGCGTCTCCAAGGCCATTTTGACCTTCAAAGTGATCTACCGTAACTTTAGTGTAATCAACACCAAACAAAATGGAGTGATAGTCTAGATCGATATTGAAATCTACTCTCGCTTGGTCACGAACAAACTCTTGCTCAGAAATACTGCTAGCTGTGTGGCTCGATAATGTGACAAAACTTTCCCTTTCATCCCAAACACCTGGCACAGTTGAAGCAACGATGTTTTCTACATTTTCAGTGACTCGACCAACCACAGCCGATACCGAGAAAAAGTCTGAAAAGTAACCGCTGTAATTGATACTGTAAACTTTGCCGCCATCTTCACCGGGAGCAGCTACACCTTGTTTATCACCAATCGTATCGCTTTCCCAATCATAAGCATAGGTCTGCCTCGTCCATTCTCTTTTGTTATTCATGGCTGAAAATCCGATTGAGTGGTCTTCGTTGATGAACCAATCAAGTTTTGCAAACCAACGGTCTTCATCTCGGCTTCTGTCATTGAAGGTCGTTTGCCCAGCCCAGCGATTAACCTCCCGTCGAGGCGCATATAGACCATAATAAAACAAACTGTCCTCAATGATTGCACCACTCGCCCAGACTTGTAATTCTCTAAAGGAGTCGTAATCTTGCTCTGTATTTAAGTTAATTGTCCCGTTATCCAAATAATTAGAATCATGATAACTATGACTAGAAGAAGGGTCTATCCTCACCTCCGCCCCTAAGTTAAATTCATTATCACCAGATTTAGAAATTGCGTTAACAATACCGCCAAGCGCGCCACCAAATTCAGGGCTAATTCCCCCCGTTTTGATTTGAGTTTGTGAAATGGCTTCCCAAGGCAAGCGAATTGAGCCTAAACCAGTTTGGATACTCGTGACATTTAAGCCATTAAAGTAATAACCATTTTCTGCTGACGAAGATCCACCAAAACTTGATGCCCCCTTAAATGAATCTCCACCAGGTTCAGCGGTGCCTGGTGCGAGTAACGCAATACTTTCAAAGCCAGTGTTGACCGGCATGACTTTGAGCTCTGCGTCTGTAAAGGTTACGCCAGCCGTTGACGAGGCCATATCAACACGTCGGATAGCCGTACCTGTTACCGCTATCCGCTCTATATCCTGCCCTTGTTGTAATAGTTGAGCGTCTAAGATCAGCGCCTGTCCAATATTAAGCTCAACGTCCTCTTCAATAACGGTTTCAAATCCTGCTTTATTAATTGACACGCTGTAACGACCAACAGGCAGATTACGTAAAATGTATTCGCCCTTGCCATTAGTTTGCACAGCAAACTTCAGCCCCTTAGTTTTGTGTGTAAAGGTCAATTGAGCCTGCGATAACTCAATACCTTGACCATTGACGATGCTCCCTTTCACAGTGCTATTGCCATCTGCTGCAAATGCTGTAGCAGTCCCCAACGCTAAAGCAAGTGCTGATGCTGTGAGTGATTTACACAGTGTTTGCGCTGTTTTTTTGTTATTACGCATATTGTTGTCCTTTTGTTCCCATTGATTTGAGTGGTTTTTTGGTAACGAACAAACAATACACAATAGATATATTGTATAC
>NZ_JAKEVK010000229.1:0-6952 GCF_022398435.1 Pseudoalteromonas sp. Isolate6
CGAGACGATACCCAGCAATAGAGGTAAGTTCAAATCTTATTTAGCCCAGATTTGAGTTGGGCTATCTTACCGCTTCCACTTCGTGTCGAGACAATACCCAGCAATAGAGGTAAGTTCAAGAGTTTGAGTTCTACTTGAAAGAACATGGTGCGGAAAGAGAGACTTGAACTCTCACATCCGAAGATACTGGAACCTAAATCCAGCGCGTCTACCAATTCCGCCACTTCCGCACAGTAGATATTCTATTTATAGCTAACATCTCAAAAAGAGATGGCTGGAGTACCAGGATTTGAACCTGGGAATGGCGGGATCAAAACCCGCTGCCTTACCGCTTGGCGATACTCCAGCAATAGAGGTAAGTTCAAATCTTATTTAGCCCAGATTTGAGTTAGGCTATTTTACCGCTTCCACTTCGTGTCGAGACGATACCCAGCAATAGAGGTAAGTTCAAATCTTATTTAGCCCAGATTTGAGTTGGGCTATCTTACCGCTTCCACTTCGTGTCGAGACAATACCCAGCAATAGAGGTAAGTTCAAGAGTTTGAGTTCTACTTGAAAGAACATGGTGCGGAAAGAGAGACTTGAACTCTCACATCCGAAGATACTGGAACCTAAATCCAGCGCGTCTACCAATTCCGCCACTTCCGCACAGCGTAGCTAACATCTCAAAAAGAGATGGCTGGAGTACCAGGATTTGAACCTGGGAATGGCGGGATCAAAACCCGCTGCCTTACCGCTTGGCGATACTCCAACGAAATAAAATCTTTTTGAGTTCTGATTTAAAAGAACATGGTGCGGAAAGAGAGACTTGAACTCTCACATCCGAAGATACTGGAACCTAAATCCAGCGCGTCTACCAATTCCGCCACTTCCGCATATCATTTCGCATTAGTTATTAGAACCTAAATCCAGCGTCTATATTAAGACATCGACCAATTCCAAAACTTCCGCATTTGTAAATGGTGGCTATGCCCTGATTTGAACAGGGGACCCCATCATTATGAGTGATGTGCTCTAACCAGCTGAGCTACATAGCCATTGGCTGGAGTACCAGGATTTGAACCTGGGAATGGCGGGATCAAAACCCGCTGCCTTACCGCTTGGCGATACTCCAACGAAATAAAATCTTTTTGAGTTCTGATTTAAAAGAACATGGTGCGGAAAGAGAGACTTGAACTCTCACATCCGAAGATACTGGAACCTAAATCCAGCGCGTCTACCAATTCCGCCACTTCCGCACAGCGTAGCTAACATCTCAAAAGAGATGGCTGGAGTACCAGGATTTGAACCTGGGAATGGCGGGATCAAAACCCGCTGCCTTACCGCTTGGCGATACTCCAACGAAAATTTGATTGTTTTAGTTCCAATCAAGAACATGGTGCGGAAAGAGAGACTTGAACTCTCACATCCGAAGATACTGGAACCTAAATCCAGCGCGTCTACCAATTCCGCCACTTCCGCACATCTTTTGGCATTAGTTATTGGAACCTAAATCCAGCGTCTATATCAAGACAACTGCCAATTCCGCTACTTCTGCACATTTTTTGCAACAACAAAACGATAAGTTTTGGTAGTAGTTAAAATATGGTGGCTATGCCCTGATTTGAACAGGGGACCCCATCATTATGAGTGATGTGCTCTAACCAGCTGAGCTACATAGCCATCTATTTAACTTCTCATCATCGCTGATGCGGGGCGTATTATGCGTATATGCCCCCAAGCCGTCAACACCTTTTTTGCAAAAAATCTGCTAACACAGTTTGTTTGCAGATAAATTAAGCGAAACGGCTTGTTTTTATATCAAATCATGCAGGGCAATTGCAAATGTTTAACAATGCCTGTGAATTTTTATTCCTTTAGAGTCTATAACTTGCTTTGAAGAAAAGGCGCTATTTGATTAAAAAGCAGAGTTGATAAAACTAAAAAGGAGCCGAAGCTCCTTTTATTGCGATAGCGTGTAGTAACTATGGTTACACATTAAATAAGAAGTTCATCACATCGCCATCTTTTACGATGTATTCTTTACCTTCTTGACGCATTTTACCTGCATCTTTCGCACCTGATTCACCACGGAACTCGATATAATCATCAAAGCCAATAGTCTGCGCTCGAATAAAACCACGCTCAAAGTCTGTGTGGATTTTACCTGCAGCTTGAGGTGCTGTCGCGCCAACAGGGATAGTCCATGCTCGTACTTCTTTTACGCCAGCTGTAAAGTAAGTTTGCAGTTTCAACAACTCATAGCCACCACGTATTACGCGGTTCAGGCCCGGCTCTTCTAAGCCTAAGTCATCCATAAACTCTTTCTTATCTTCGTCTTCAAGTTCAGAAAGCTCAGCCTCAATTGCTGCACATACTGGGATCACAACCGCGTCTTCTGCAGCTGCAATTTCACGCACTTTGTCTAGAAATGGGTTATTTTCAAAGCCATCTTCGTTAACATTGGCGATGTACATAGTTGGCTTGATCGTTAAAAAGTTTAGGTAGCTTATTGCTGCAGCTTCTTCTTTATTTAGCTCAAGTGAGCGAAGCGTTAAACCTTCGTCCAAGTGCGCTTTTACTTTTTCAAGTACAACCAGTTCAAATTTCGCGTCTTTATCGCCGCCTTTCGCTTTCTTTGCGTTACGTAAAACTGCGCGATCTGCAGTATCCATGTCTGCAAGTACCAGCTCAGTGTTAATAACATCAATGTCTTCAGCAGGATCGATTTGACCCGCTACGTGAACGATATTTTCATTTTCAAAACAGCGAACTACATGACCGATAGCATCCGTTTCACGGATGTTTGCCAAAAACTGGTTACCTAAACCTTCACCTTTTGATGCGCCTTTTACCAAACCGGCAATATCTACAAACTCCATTGAAGTTGGGATAGTACGCTGAGGATTTACAATTTCAGCTAGCTGGTCAAGACGAGCATCTGGTACTGGTACTACACCGGTATTCGGTTCGATAGTACAAAAAGGAAAGTTCGCGGCCTCAATGCCCGCTTTAGTCAACGCATTAAATAAAGTAGATTTACCTACGTTAGGTAAACCAACAATGCCACATTTAAAACCCATAGTGTTTATTCCTAAATTTCTACCGTATTATCTCAAGCCCGCATCATGGCGAACGAGAAGCTTAGGTATTACTCAATCAATCGCAGCAGTGAACTGTTACGGTTTAAATGAATGTAGTCGATTTTGCGCTTTTAACACACCGTCTTTTGCGAGTATTTCCATACATCGAACTGCTTCATCCACAGCGGCATCAATTTTTTCTTGATCAGCTTGTGGTGCTTTGCCTAGAACCCACCCTGTGACTTTGTCTCTGTGTCCTGGGTGACCAATACCAACGCGCAATCGCATGAATTCTTTGTTATTTGCCATTTTAGCGATAATGTCTTTTAAGCCATTGTGGCCGCCGTGACCACCGCCTTTTTTGAGTTTGGCGATACCGGGTTCTAAATCCATTTCATCGTGAGCAACTAGAATACTCTCGACGGGGATCTTATAAAAATTGGCAAGACTCGCAACCGCTTTACCACTTAAGTTCATATAAGTAGTAGGGATCAGCAACTTAAACTCTTGGTTATTGATGAGCACTTTGCCTGTGAGGCCGTGATGCTTAGTGTCTGGTTTTAGGAGGCAGTTGTATCTTCTGGCTAGTTCTTCGATAAACCAAGCGCCAGCGTTATGACGGGTGTTTGCGTATTCGGGGCCTGGATTAGCCAGGCCCACAAGCATTTGAATATTATTCAAGGTGTTAACACCTGAATAATTACTCAGCTGCGTCTTCAGCAGACTCTTCAGCAGGAGCTGCTTTAGGAGCGTTTACTGAAACAACTGCTTGGTCGTGATCTGCACCTTTAGCAAGTTCAACTGAAACAACACCAGCTGGAAGGTTGATGTCAGAAAGGTGTAGAGTTTCGCCAACAGCTAGAGTCGCTACGTCAACTTCAATGAACTCAGGAAGTCTTGCTGGAAGACAAGTGATTTCAATTTCAGTTAGTTGGTGAACGATAGTGTTACCACCTTTAGTCGCTTTCTCTTCGTTGATGAAGTGAACAGGAACTTTAGTGTGAAGCTTTTGAGAAGCATCAACGCGTTGGAAGTCTAAGTGAGTGATCTTAGGCTTGTACGGGTGACGTTGGATATCTTTAAGAATTGCTTCAACAGACTCACCGCCAATGTTAAGCGTTAGGATGTGAGTGTAGAAACCTTCGTCTTCTTGCGCTTTCAAAATTTTGTTGTGATCAAAAGTTAGTGAAACCGCATCTTTACCAGCACCGTATAGGATTGCAGGAACTTTATCTGCGCGACGTAGGCGGCGGCTCGCACCAGTACCTAGGTCAGAACGTACTTCAGCGTCAAATTTGTAGTCAGACATGGATGTCTCCAAAATAATTAAGTTAATGTATCAGAGAGCTCGCGACCAAGCTCCCTGCCTAAAAAAGGCGCGCCAATATACCACTAACGCACTTGCAATGAAACCTATAAAACAAAAAAAGCACCAGAGGTGCTTTTTGGCTAATCAGTTTTGCTGCTGATTAATGTTGAAACATCGCAGAGATTGATTCTTCGTTGCTGATACGGCGGATTGTTTCAGCCATCATATCCGCAAGTGTCAATACTTTGATGTTATCAAGCGCTTTCAATTCATCAGAAAGTGGAATTGAATCAGTCACAATAACTTCATCGATAACAGAGTTACGTAGATTTTCCGCTGCATTGCCCGAAAGTACTGGGTGAGTTGCGTAAGCGAATACGCGCTTTGCACCGTGCTCTTTAAGTGCTGCGGCTGCTTTACATAAAGTACCGCCTGTATCTATCATGTCATCGACAATGATACAGTCACGACCAGCAACATCACCAATGATGTGCATAACTTGAGAAACGTTAGCCTGTGGACGACGCTTATCAATGATCGCTAGGTCTTTATCATCTAACAGTTTTGCAATCGCACGAGCACGAACCACACCACCGATATCAGGTGAAACTACTACTACATCTTCGAACTTACGCTCTTTCATGTCTTCGATTAGCACTGGGCTACCGAATACATTGTCAACAGGTACGTCGAAGAAGCCTTGGATTTGTTCTGCGTGTAGGTCAACGGTAAGAACACGGTCGACACCTACGCTTGAAAGGAAGTCTGCAACAACTTTAGCAGTAATTGGAACACGAGCAGAACGCACTCGGCGGTCTTGACGTGCGTAACCGAAATAAGGAATAACGGCTGTGATACGACCAGCAGATGCACGACGTAGCGCATCAACCATGACGATTAACTCCATTAAATTATCATTTGTAGGAGCACATGTTGATTGGATGATGAATACATCTGAACCACGAACGTTTTCGTTGATTTGAACGCTAATTTCACCGTCGCTAAAACGGCCAACAACGGCATCACCTAACTCAATAAACAAACGTTTTGCAACTTTTTGAGCTAGCTCAGGTGTTGCGTTACCAGCGAAGAGCTTCATGTCGGGCACGGTAGGGTTCCTCAGGCACTGAATTTTTTGGACTAACATGCAATGACCATGAAATAAAAAAGTCAAAACAAGCTAACTTAAACAATTTACTTCTAGTTTTGCCAAGCGCGCAATTGTCGATGACAAATTGACTCACTTGTATTTTGGGCAATAAAGCCCTGCCAAGATGAAGGTAGGATTTCGAGCACACGCAGCGCTGCCTCACGATTTTCAAACTCCGCGAAACAACAAGCTCCAGTACCAGTCATTTTGGTTGGTGCATATTTTAGCAACCACGCGAGGGTCTTTTCAACCTCGGGGTAAAGCTTTTTGACAAGAGTTTGACAGTCGTTGCCCGTATCCGAGAGTTTCCAGCCGCTTTTTAGCTTTGGTGTATTGCGTGGTAAGTCTGGGTGAGTAAAAACTAATGCGGTGCTGACATGAACGGGTGGGGCAACCACCAAATACCATTTTTGAGCGATGTCAATGGGCTCAAGTTGCTCACCAACACCGTGGGCTACGGCTGTTTTACCTTCAACAAAAACAGGCACATCGGCGCCTAGTTGGAGACCGAGTTTTGCAAGTTCTGGGATAGTAAGCTGACATTGCCACAGCATATTGAGTGCCAATAAAGTCGTGGCAGCATCGGATGAACCACCACCAACACCTCCACCCATAGGAAGCTGTTTATTTAAGTGGATGTCGACACCAGCCGCAATTTTTTTATAGGGCTCAAGAATTTTGGCGGCTTTATAAATGAGGTTATCTTCGAGTGGAATACCTGCGGTGTCACCACAAATGACGATTTCTTGCTGGTTACTGGTTAGCGTAAATGCTAATTCATCACCAAAATCTAAGAAAGTAAATAAAGTTTCTAGTTCATGGTAGCCGTCTTCTCGACGGCCATTGATATGCAAAAAAAGATTTAATTTTGCCGGAGCGCTTAGCGTCAATGTCTTCATTTAAACTGCCATGAAGTGATTAATACTTTGACCTCAATATTGGTCGATGAGAGTTTCATACGGCTAGGTAGCCACATTCCATCTTGCATTTTATATTGTTGATAGGTGATTTGCCACACTCGGCCTGATGGGCTCTGCCACTGTGCATTGCTTATTCTGCCAAGGTCATCAAGTGTGCTGGCTGGTGCTTCGACTAAGCCTGTTAGCCATTGAGGGGCTTGATTGACCGGAAGAGAGAGGCCACTTAACCGCTTAACCAAGTCGCTACTGTCCATGCCTTTATGGACATTGTCTTCAAAGGTCAGCTCTGAGTGCGTGTCTAACTCTTCTAGTTCGAATATGCGGGTGCCAACAAAGCTGGTTAAAATCAGATTTTGTTTCTCTTCTTTTAAATACCAATTAAAGTTAGCTGATTGACGATTGTCTGGGGCAATAAATGCAAGTTTACCTCTCGCTTGCCAATTCTTTTGATGTTTTAGCTTAGATTGCCAGTCTTGTGCTACGTTTTGCTGAGGTAATTGTTGCGCACAAC
>NZ_JAKEVK010000023.1:0-41643 GCF_022398435.1 Pseudoalteromonas sp. Isolate6
TATTTACACAGCTAACAGCGTTAGCCTTGTTCTAATTTATTACTACTTTTGTCTGGCGCTGGTAGCATTTTTACTTT
This sequence comes from Pseudoalteromonas sp. Isolate6, assembly GCF_022398435.1. Classification (NCBI taxonomy): domain Bacteria; kingdom Pseudomonadati; phylum Pseudomonadota; class Gammaproteobacteria; order Alteromonadales; family Pseudoalteromonadaceae; genus Pseudoalteromonas; species Pseudoalteromonas sp. Isolate6. The sequence goes on from NZ_JAKEVK010000023.1 coordinate 78, forward strand.
CTTGCGAATTTTACGTTTTACTTCCCAGCGTTTTAATGCCCGTCCTATTTGCCATGTGAACACCATTGTGATCACTAGCATCAGCAAAACGACTCGTCCAAGTTCGTGGAAATGCGAGTGGCTTTGTGACATGGCAGCTTCTGTTAAATAGACCATATTGACGAACCCAAGAGGCTGTCCGGTGGGCGTATAAACGGGTTCAGAAATAATACTCTTGGTTTTACTGAGTCCCGGTAAGGTTTGAGGTAGCTGCTGATAATCTGTGGGTGAGGAATTTCCGTCGCTCCCCACAACAAAGCGCCCTTGATAATCATAAATCGCAACTTGAAGTACAAAGTCATCGCCAGCGAGGTGATTTGCCAGAGCGCTCAGCCTTGGCGTATCACTACGAGAAAGAGGCAATGCCACATTTTTTGCGAGCTGCTTGGTGAGGCTTCTTGCAGTAAGATCTGCACCGTTATGGAGCAAGCGATGAGATTCAAAACTGGTATTAAACGCAAGCCATGTCACCATGATCAGGCAAGCCGCAGCAATACATAAACGAAATAATCTGCGTCCTCTGGTCGAGTTTAACACTTCTAATACATGTAAATTTTTCATATTTATCGCATATTGCCCGCTTTTGCTAAGGTCCAGTGCTGACAGCTTAGCGCAATCATGTTAAAAATCGGCTTAACGCTATCAAGGAGCAACTTATGTCGTCAATCATTCAATTCGCTAATAGTGAACTAAACACACCAATTCAGGAATACATGGCGCTAGCGCGCTGGTATAGCTACCAAGGTAACACAAGCCTCACTCAAGTAAATCAACTACCTGAGACGACGACTCAATCAATATGCTTTTTTGGCCCAAATATAGAATTACAACACCTTGTAGAAGTTGCTAAATTTCTTCGAACATTTGCTATCGAGCAGGCTTATTTTACGGCATATCAACCTCATGAACAGCTCCCCGTTGCTTTAGGTATTCGCTTTAATGCATCGCAATTGCCGAGTAAGGCTGAGGTAAGAAATTTTGCCAAAAGCATTAATGCGCAAGGTGCGGTGATAACACAAGCACCTACTCTAGAAGAGCCGGGGCTACTTGTGATGGACATGGACTCCACCGCAATTCAAATTGAATGTATTGACGAAATTGCTCGATTGGCCGACCGATATGACGAAGTGGCTTCTGTCACCGCACAGGCGATGGCGGGTGCACTCTCTTTTTCTGAAAGCCTACATCGCCGCGTTGCGTCACTCTCTGGCGTACCGTTATCACAAATTCAATCATTAAAAGAAAACTTACCGCTAATGCCCGGCATAGAACTGTTGTGTCAGGCGCTCAAGCAGCATCACTGGCACCTTGCCATCGCTTCGGGTGGCTTTACATGGTTTGCAGAATCATTGATTGAGCCACTCCAACTAGACGCTGTATTTGCTAATACTCTAGAGGTGGAAAATGAGCAGCTTACCGGCAAAGTGCTAGGTGATATCGTAGATGCCGACAAAAAGGCGGCAGTGCTAGGTCAACTTGCAACCCAGTATGCGATCCCAATAACTCAAACCGTTGCCATTGGTGATGGCGCAAATGACTTAGTGATGATGGCAAAAGCCCAACTAGGTGTGGCGATCCATGGCAAGCCAAAAGTGGTAGAAAATGCCGACGCGGCGGTTTGTGAAGGGTCTTTGCTACAACTGTTATATTTGCTAAGTGTGCCGAAATAATATGCGCGATGAGACGTACCATGGCAGGTGATTTCTTCAGTTACTCGAGACTATGAGTTAAGTCCGCCCGCGTTTCTGGCAGGCTTCGAGGCCCATCCATGGGTCACGAACTACTTTTCTTTGATGCCCAAAGAATCGTTGCGTAAAAGAAAGGGCTGTTCCTCTTTACCCGAAAATCATACTTCTCGGCAGGTGAACTGCCTCCCACAAAACTATTTGCACCGTGAGTTAGGAGGCTATGCTGATAGTTTATTTTAGCTGTTACAAACAACTTACTTGCTGAAATCGTAGAAGATCTTACAAGCAACTTTATTCCCCCTCCATCACACCCGAAAAGCATAAGCCGATATGCAATGTGCCGACAGGATGTCGGCCAAGTCTTGTCAGGTATCATGGACGTGCCTTACAAGACGGTTGCGATACCAATTGTATTAGGTAAATGAGCCATTTGAAGCGGAGAAATAGCTTTAGTAGCTAGGCAAAAATTTTGCTATTTAGTTGCTCTAAATGAGAAATTTTTAACGACGCTAATATGGTATTTCACCCTTCAAATTGATTGGAGACTTAGTGCAATTGGTATTATATATCGGCTTAAGGTTTGAGGATTAAGTGTGATGTTGGGGCGACGTTTTCTTGGTTCGTTCTTTTTCGTCGTTTAAAAAGAATGGACGAGGAGCACATGGATGCACTTTGATATTAAATAGGGAGAGTTATTGCCATGCGCCGTTTTGAATTTGGCGAGGCGTGCTACGCCATCCCTCAAATTGTGACTCGACGTTTTCATTAAAGTTACGAAAGAGCTGTTCGATGTTTTGTGCAGGTACAATATTGCACGGATTGCTGCTTTCTTGTCGTAAATACTCGAAAAAAGCGTTGCTGTTGTGCTCGACCATAAATCCCGTAAATAGGTAACTATTGGCATATAAGGTGGTACTTTGCATGGTTTGCCACTGATTTTCGCTATTGAATAGGGTGTTAATATCAAGCTTGGCAAAGCGGGATTTCAAAATCCCTTCTTTTGTCAACCAGTCTTCATCAGAGAGGTAAATCGAAAATTGACCCGTATCGGTAATTCTTAGGTGCTCAAAATACTCGGCTAAGCCTTCTGTTACCCAGCGAGGGGTTACGCCGAAATAGTAAAAAACTAGGGCATGCACGGACTCATGGATAAGTGTTCTTAGCGTTTCTTCCTCAGTGCGACTGCCATTAATAAAGCCCTGATTTTGAAACAAGAAGTACATGCCTAAAGTACCGGCTGGCTCTGCATCGCGAGAGAGAATTAACTCATTGTAGTCAGTATCATTGGCGGTAATATGCATGTTCAATTGTATGGGAGATAAGGCTTTTTTATGCGCTAATTGGTTAAAAAAGTGCTTAAACATCATATACACCACGTTGAGAGCTTGCTGCGCCTGATACTCAACATAAGGGCTCACGGGTTCACCCGTTAGATTAAGTTTAAAATTCTCAATGTCGTTGAATTGTGTTTGCAAGGAAAATACCTCGCGCTTTAGTGCTCCGCAGGTAGGTGTTGAGATACCACTGAACATATTAACAATATCACTGTGTCCGTTTAGGCTATAAAAGGTTTTGTCTGGTACTTCAGATAGGTGTTGTCTTGTTATTTTTGGCGGTGCAACCGTTGGGGGCTGAGCGATATCAGGATGACTTAAGTGTGTTTCTGTATGGGTTTCAAGCTGTATGCCGAATTCAGTCAATAAAGGTTTGATAGACCTCATCGAGTTTGCTGCGGCACTTGGATAGATAAAATAAAGTGCAAACAATATCAGTGTGATGATAAATAGTAGGACAAAGATCCGCCAAACCAAAGTGATATCCTTGTGTAATACCTGTCCGGAGACTTTGGTTATACTCGATTATCGGTAAGTTTGGCAATGGGTAATTTGATTATCTACTTATTCCCAAACCGTTAAATAACAGTCAGTTTAGTGTGTCATAAAGTGTATTGCTTGCTTTATGTATCATTCTTTTTTCTACAACAATGTACCCATAACTTAATTCGTTGCCTATACTTTTTGAAAAAATAACAGAGTATGCAGATGAAAGTGGTTTGGCCGTTAGTTTTGCTGTGTTGTGCGAGTACGAGCGCACTCGAGGCTCAGGTGAATATTACGACGGGGCAATGGCCGCCGTACTTAGATCAAACAAAACAAGATCAAGGTTGTGTGGCTGTGGTGATCAGAGATGTCTTTGCGCTCTCTGATATTAAAGTTCGGTTTTTATTTATGCCTTGGGAGCGTGCTTATCAAGAAGGTATGAAGGCGGCTTACATTGGTAGCGCCTATTGGTATTATAGTGAGCAAAGGAGTAAAGACTATATTTATACACAATATCCACTTACCGAAGAAACAGCACGTTTTTATCATCATCGAGATCTAGCATTTACCTATACGAGTTACGCAGATCTTAAGCCATTTAGGTTGTTGCTCAATCAAGGATTAACTTATCCGCCCTCTATGCTAGAGGCGATAGAGACGCTTGAAATCAAAACCTCATACGCCACGTATACCAGTAAAAATGTGGCACTGATCCTACGAAACCGTGCAGATATAATGGTTATGGATGAAAAGTCGGCGAAATCCTATCAGCAGGAGCTGCCAGCTCAAGAAGCCCAGTTATTAGTGGCGCAAGCGGTCCCGGCTTTTATTCAAAAAGGCTATTTGCTTATTAATAAGCATCACAGTGAATATGTCAAACTGTATAATGAAGGGCTTAAAAAGCTGTGGGGGGATGAAGACTATGTTGCTCAATATCGTGCTCGCTGCTCTCGTGTGTTTACCGATTGATTGCTTTTTGGCTTTGCTAAAACCAAATAATGTCCTGATTCGTTGCAAAATCATTCATAAGTGAGAACCCAAATTCGGTTTTAATATTTTTCATAGCCTGTTGCCTATTTTAACGATATATCAAGCATAAAGAATGTTATTACACGTAAAGCCTAATGGTGTATTCAGTGGTTTTTAAAGCATGCTTTGCAGCCAACAACCGTAAAGGCTATCTTGAATCTCATTGGCTGCTTTAGATTAAGACTTGCCTATCCAAAGCGCCTTTCTGATAGTTTTATTTAGAGTTAAATAGAATATTACCATCTGGTCTGACCATTTAAATCACCTTTTAAATTTTGCTAATTCTTGGTTAAAGTTTATGCACTTCAACTGTTGTTTTTACACTCAGCTATTTATTGAATTGGGCTGAATTTTGACAGTTGTCATGGATTTTGATAACGTATTGTGCAAATTTGGTATGACCAATTTACCTATGAAGTTAATTCTTACCAAATTGATTAAAATAAGTCAGCAGTCTGGCTAGGTCACATCATAAAAAATTGGCGTTATTTCAATGTCTTTAAAGATTAAAGCAGCAAAACTATCGGACGTAATACTAGAACAGCTTGAGAATATGATCCTCGAGGGCTCGTTATTACCGGGTGAAAAGTTGCCGCCTGAGCGTGAGCTAGCTAAGCAATTTGAAGTGTCGCGTCCATCACTACGTGAGGCTATCCAGAAATTGGAAGCAAAGGGGCTTGTAACCCGTCGTCAAGGTGGTGGTACGTATGTTAAGAATCAGCTCGAAGAGGGGCTGACTGATCCATTATTCGACTTGATCAGTAAACACCCTGAATCTCAGTTCGATTTACTTGAGTTCCGTCATGCACTAGAGGGCATTGCAGCCTACTATGCGGCGCTCAGGGGCACAGAGAATGACTTTGCAAAGGTACAACAAAGCTTTGACAATATTGCACAGATAGGTGATGACCTGATGCAAAAGGCAAGAGCAATTAATGCTTTTCACTTTGCCGTTGCGGAAGCGTCGCACAACGTCGTCTTGCTTCATCTTGTAAAAGGGATGCAGTCACTGCTTGAGCAAAACGTGTTGCAAAACTTAACCGTCTTGGTGCAAAAATCAGACGTGAGTGAGCAGCTCGGTGAGCACAGAAAGTTGTTATTAGATGCGGTGATCAATGGTAATCCTGAACAAGCAAGACTTGCTAGTAACGCCCACTTAGCCTTTATCGAAGAAGCGTTATTAGAAGCCGGTAAAGAGCGTTCGCGAATAGAGCGCTCACTGCGTAGAACAAAACAGCAGTAATCGGGCTTGATTCAGTAAGAATTGGCACAAATAGAATAAATTCGTATTTTAAACATAAGGAACACTCCATATGTCTGAAGTCAATAAAATTGACGTAGACGCGCTAGAAACCCAAGAATGGTTACAGGCGCTTGAGTCGGTCGTAAAAGAAGAAGGCGTAGAGCGCGCTCAGTTCTTGTTAGAGCAAGTATTAGAGCAAGCGCGTCTTGATGGCGTAGATATGCCAACAGGCACTACGACTAACTATGTCAACACTATCCCAGCAGATCAAGAACCTGCGTATCCAGGGGATGTGAACCTTGAGCGTCGTATTCGCTCTATCATCCGTTGGAATGCGATCATGATCGTACTTCGTGCGTCGAAGAAAGATCTTGAGCTGGGCGGGCATATGGCCTCTTACCAGTCGTCAGCTGCATTCTATGAAATGTGTTTCAACCACTTCTTCCGTGCACCAAACGAGAAGGACGGTGGTGACTTAGTATATTACCAAGGCCACATTTCTCCGGGTATTTATGCTCGTGCGTTTGTCGAAGGCCGCCTAAGCGCTGAACAGCTAGACAACTTCCGTCAGGAAGTAGACGGTAACGGTATTTCTTCATACCCACACCCTAAATTAATGCCTGAATTCTGGCAGTTCCCAACGGTTTCTATGGGTCTAGGTCCAATCGCGTCTATCTATCAAGCGCGCTTCCTTAAATACCTAGATGGCCGTGGACTAAAAGACACCTCTGAGCAACGCGTTTATGCCTTCCTTGGTGATGGTGAAATGGACGAGCCAGAATCACGTGGTGCAATTTCATTCGCTGCCCGTGAAAAGCTAGACAATCTATGCTATCTAATCAACTGTAACCTACAGCGTCTTGACGGCCCAGTAATGGGTAACGGTAAGATCATTCAGGAGCTAGAAGGCCTATTTAAAGGTGCTGGTTGGAACGTGATCAAAGTGGTTTGGGGTTCTGGTTGGGACAAACTACTGGCTAAAGACACCACAGGTAAATTACTACAACTGATGAACGAAACAGTTGATGGCGATTACCAAACCTACAAATCAAAAGATGGTGCGTTCGTACGTGAGCACTTCTTTGGTCGTTACCCAGAAACTGCAGCATTGGTTGCTGATATGACTGACGAAGAAATCTTTGCGTTGAAGCGCGGTGGTCACGAGCCGTCTAAACTATTCGCGGCGTTTAAAGCGGCGCAAGACACCAAAGGTCGTCCAACAGTTATCTTAGCTAAAACGGTAAAAGGTTACGGCATGGGTGCTGCGGCTGAAGGTAAGAACATTGCTCACCAAGTTAAGAAAATGGACATGACGCACGTAGCGCATCTACGTTCACGTCTAGGTCTAGATGACTTAGTGTCTGACGAGCAATTACAAGACCTACCATACTTAACGCTAGAAGAGGGCTCAAAAGAGCACGAGTATTTACATGCTCGCCGTAACGCCCTTCATGGTTACACGCCTAAGCGTTTGCCTAATTTCACAGAAACGTTAACGCTACCAGAGTTAGATGCATTCAAACCGCTTCTAGAAGAGCAAAAGCGTGATATTTCTACAACGATGGCATATGTTCGTGCATTAAACATCTTACTAAAAGATAAGAGCATCGGTAAAAATATCGTACCTATTATTGCTGACGAAGCACGTACTTTTGGTATGGAAGGTTTATTCCGTCAAATCGGTATTTATAACCCACATGGCCAAAACTACAAGCCTGAAGACCGCGATATTGTTTCTTACTACAAAGAAGCAACCTCTGGTCAGGTACTACAAGAAGGTATCAATGAGCTAGGTGCAATGTCTTCATGGGTGGCTGCGGCAACCTCATACAGCACCAACGATTTGCCAATGATCCCGTTCTATATCTACTACTCAATGTTTGGTTTCCAACGTGTAGGTGATATGGCGTGGATGGCGGGCGATCAACAAGCGCGCGGCTTCCTACTTGGTGCAACCGCTGGTCGTACAACGCTAAATGGTGAAGGTCTACAGCACGAAGACGGTCACTCGCACATTCAAGCAGGTACGGTGCCTAACTGTATTTCTTACGACCCAACGTTTGCATTTGAAGTAGCGGTTATTTTGCAAGATGGTATCCGTCGTATGTACGGTCCAGAGCAAGAGAACGTGTTCTACTACCTAACGCTCATGAACGAAAACTACCATCAACCTGCAATGCCAGAAGGCGCTGAAGAAGGTATTCGTAAGGGTATTTACAAGCTTGAAAGCTACACTGGCGACAAAGCACAGGTTCAGTTAATGGGCTCTGGTACTATCTTGAACGAAGTACGTAAAGCGGCGCAAATTCTAAGCGACGACTACGGTATCGGTTCTGATGTATTCTCTGTAACGTCATTCAACGAGCTTGCTCGTGACGGTCAAGATGCTGAGCGCTTTAACATGCTAAATCCAGAAGCAGAGCAAAAAGTACCTTATATCACGAGTGTGCTTGGTGATGCGCCAGCAATTGCAGCTACCGATTACATGAAAAACTATGCTGATCAAGTACGTGCATTTATGCCGAGCGCATCTTACAAAGTACTTGGCACAGATGGCTACGGTCGTTCAGACAGCCGTGAAAACCTACGTCGTCACTTTGAAGTGAACGCAGGTTACGTAGTAGTTGCTGCACTTGGTGAGCTAGTTAAGCAAGGCAAGATTGAAAAATCAGCTGTGACTGACGCTATCAAGAAATTTGATATCGACACCACCAAAACTAACCCACTTTACGCATAAGAGGACGAGTAATGGCAATCGAAATTCATGTTCCAGATATTGGTGCCGATGAGGTTGAAGTAACCGAGATCCTAGTAAGCGTAGGTGACACGGTTGCAGAAGAGCAATCGCTTATCACGGTTGAAGGCGACAAAGCATCAATGGAAGTACCTGCCTCTGTGGCAGGTACGGTGAAAGAAATCAAAATAGCCGAAGGCGATAAAGTCTCGACAGGTTCTTTGATTATGGTTTTTGAAGCAGCAGGTGAAGAAACAGCTGCAGAACAGCCAGCGGAAGAAGCCAAGCCAGAAGCCAGCACTTCAGGTCAAACAGAAGTAAAAGAAGTTCATGTACCAGATATTGGTGGCGATGAAGTTGAAGTCACAGAAATCTTAGTGGCAGCTGGTGATGTTGTTGAAGAAGAGCAATCACTTATCACGGTTGAAGGCGACAAGGCTTCAATGGAAGTACCTGCACCTTTCGCTGGTACTATCAAAGAGGTGAAAATCAACGCGGGTGACAAAGTGTCAACGGGTTCATTGATCTTCACTTTTGAAGTTGCAGGTAGCGGTGATGCGCCAGCAGCTTCTGAAGCGCAAGCACCAGCACAGGAACAAGCGCCAGCAGCATCAGCTGAAAAAGAAGTACACGTACCAGATATCGGTGGTGACGAAGTTGAAGTCACTGAAATCATGGTTGCTGTAGGCGATAGCGTTGAAGAAGAGCAATCGCTTATCACGGTTGAAGGCGACAAAGCCTCAATGGAAGTGCCAGCACCGTTCGCAGGTACGATTAAAGCCATCAAAGTTAATGCTGGCGATAAAGTATCAACGGGTTCTTTAATCTTCGTATTCGAAGTGAAAGGCGCGGCACCTGCACCTCAGGCAGCAGCTAAAGCTGAAGAAAAGCCAGCGCAATCAGCGGCTCCAGCGGCGAAATCTGAAGCACCAAAAGCTTCTGCACAAAAAGATGATTTTGTGGCCAATGATCAATATGCCCACGCATCACCTGTGGTACGTCGTCTAGCGCGTGAGTTTGGGGTTAACCTAGCTCGCGTTAAAGGTACAGGTCGTAAGAACCGTGTACTAAAAGAAGACGTACAAAACTACGTGAAAGAGCTGGTTAAGCAAGTTGAGTCTGGTCAAGTCGCAAAAGGCGGCAACACCGGTGGCGGTGAACTTGGTCTTATTCCTTGGCCAAAAGTAGACTTCAGCAAGTTTGGTGAAGTTGAAGAGAAGAAGCTTTCTCGCATCAATAAGCTATCAGGTGCAAACCTTCACCGTAACTGGGTACAAATCCCACATGTTACACAGTTTGACGAAGCCGATATCACTGAGCTTGAAGCGTTCCGTAAAGAACAGAATGTGCTTGCTGAGAAGAAGAAAATGGGTGTGAAGATCACGCCATTAGTATTCGTGATGAAAGCCGCTGCAAAAGCACTTGAAGACTTCCCAACGTTTAACTCTTCACTATCTGAAGATGGTGAGAGCTTAATTCTGAAGAAGTATGTTCATATCGGTATCGCAGTTGATACACCAAATGGTCTTGTAGTTCCTGTTGTTCGCGACGTGAATAAAAAAGGCATCATTGAGTTATCACGCGAGTTGATGGAAATCTCTAAGAAAGCACGTGATGGTAAGCTGACATCTTCTGACATGCAGGGTGGCTGCTTCACTATTTCAAGCCTTGGCGGGATCGGCGGTACGGCGTTTACGCCAATCGTTAACGCCCCTGAAGTGGCGATTCTTGGTGTGTCTAAGTCAGACTTCAAACCGAAATGGAATGGTAAAGAGTTTGAGCCGCGCCTAATGGTGCCGCTAAGCTGTTCATACGACCATCGTGTCATTGACGGCGCACTAGCAGCTCGCTTTACTGTGACACTTGCAAACTACCTAAGCGATATTCGCCAGTTAGTAATGTAAGAATAGAAACCGCATCACTTAGGTGATGCGGTTTTCTTGTATTTTGTTGTTCCGCTTGATATTTAGGCGGGACAATAGAGAGTGTGAATGATACACTTTCGAGCAATAATAACTCTCTCTGCCCTGTGCCCCGAATCGGGTGTTTGGCAGGCACTTTGGGTCGGCTACTCTCGACGAGTAAACCCGTTCAAATAACAGTTAAGGTAATAACATGAGCAACGAAATCAAAACTCAAGTTGTTGTACTAGGCGGTGGTCCTGGTGGTTACTCTGCGGCATTCCGTGCAGCAGACTTAGGTTTAGACGTTACACTAATCGAATCTCGCGACACGCTAGGTGGTGTGTGCTTGAACGTTGGTTGTATCCCTTCAAAAGCCCTTCTTCACGTTGCAAAAGTAATCGACGATGCAGCTGAAATGGCTTCTCACGGTGTTTCTTTCGGTGCTCCACAAATCGACCTAGACAAAATCCGTTCATGGAAAGAGTCTGTAATTGGTCAGCTAACTGGCGGCCTTAGCGGTATGGCTAAGATGCGTAAAGTTACTGTAGTTAACGGCTACGGTAAGTTCACAGGTTCTAACACCATTGCGGTTGAAGGTGCTGACGGCGCGAAGACGGTAACTTTCGATAATGCAATTATTGCAGCAGGTTCTCAACCTGTAAGCTTACCTTTCATTCCTGAAGATGAGCGTATCATTGATTCGACTGGTGCACTTGAGCTTAAAGACGTGCCTGAAAAGCTACTTGTACTAGGTGGCGGTATCATTGGTCTTGAAATGGGTACTGTTTACCGTTCACTAGGTTCAGCAATTGACGTAGTTGAGTTTGCTGATCAACTAGTACCAGCGGCTGACAAAGACGTTATCAAGATTTACCAAAAGTACGTTAAAGACAAGTTTAACGTGATGCTTTCTACTAAAGTGGTTGCTGTTGAAGCGAAAGAAGACGGTATCTACGTATCTTTCGAAGGCAAGCAAGCACCAGAAGGCCAAGTTCGTTATGACAAAGTACTAGTTGCTGTTGGTCGTACACCAAATGGTAAGCTAATCGACGCTGACAAAGCGGGCGTAAATGTTGATGAGCGTGGCTTTATCAGCACTGACAAGCAAATGAAAACCAACGTTGATCACATCTTCGCTATCGGTGACATCGTAGGTCAACCTATGCTTGCACACAAAGCGGTTCACGAAGGTCACGTTGCTGCTGAAGTTATCTCTGGTAAGAAGCACTACTTCGATCCTAAATGTATTCCTTCAATTGCATACACAGATCCAGAAATTGCTTGGGTTGGTGTGACTGAGAAAGAAGCAAAAGAGCAAGGTCTAAGCATTGAAACTGCGGTATTCCCGTGGGCGGCTTCTGGTCGCGCGATTGCTTCTGCACGTACTGAAGGTTCAACTAAGCTTATCTTTGATAAAGAGTCAGGTCGTGTGATCGGTGGTGCTATGGTTGGTATCAACGCTGGTGAAATGCTTGGTGAAATCGGCCTAGCAGTAGAGATGGGTGCTGATGGTGAAGACCTAGCGCTTACTATCCACGCTCACCCAACGCTGAACGAGTCAATTGGTCTAGCTGCTGAAATCTTCGAAGGTTCAATTACTGACCTTCCAAACAAAAAAGCCGTGAAGAAAAAGTAAGTTTTTCTAAGCTTTTCAAAAACCCAGCCTCGCGCTGGGTTTTTTGTTTTTGGGGCCCAAGGTTGTAACTCGCTCCTTATAACCTTGGCAGACTAGTTTCTAACCAGTATGCTTAGACAAGGGGCAAAGGTGTTGAGTGTACATGGAACAAATTGAGATATTTGAGATCCCAAGTCCGTGTAAGGGGATCTGTCAGGTAAATAATCGCGGCTATTGTAAAGGTTGTTATCGTAGTCGAGAGGAGCGTTTTGAGTGGAATAATCTTAGTAACGAGCAAAAACGTAGAGTTATTGCGTTGTGTCAACAGCGTTACAAACGGTACTTGCAACGTAAATCAAAAGCGGATCAAGCTGATGATCAAACAGCAGAGAACTTTAAATTTGATATTTAGCTCTAAGCATTTCTATTATTCCTTCATGCTCAAACTCTTCTAGTTTTGCTTTGATAAGTGGGATTAAATGCTCATAGCGTTTATGCACAAAATGAAAGCTTTCAACAACAGCTAAGTTTTTTATTTGCAATGTTTCTTCGTTGATATTTTTTAAATGCGGCTTCAAATGAAAGTCAAGAATAAGCGCGCCTTCAACCTGCCGTTGCACAACTAGGTTGAGTTGTGTCACCGCACTTTTAACATCAATAATATAAGCTTGTATATGGTGTTCAGCCAAATAGGCCGTGGCTACGGGGTAGCCGCTTCGGATGGTCAAAGAGCTAACTGCTTTTAGATCACAGTGGCTGCAAAGGCTTAAAAATTGTAAGTTAAACTGAAACAAAGCGTAGTCAACCCGTCGTAGGTTCGGATACTCTGTTTCAACACTGGCAACGCGAGCCAGTTGCCCATCTAAATTACCTGCATTAGCTGCAATTAAAGAGCCCTTATGGTTAAATTCTTCAAGGCGTAGCTCTACGCCGAGTTCATGATAAACCATTCCCATGAGTTCTATTACATAGCGTGCTTGAGGGGTTTGTGGTGGCTTATTGAAGCGCATCACATTTGGTATGTCATTGGCTGCATGAACCACAGTCGAAACTATCAATAATAAACACAGTAATACCGCTTTCAATCCAACTCCTTTGATGCGCTACCCTAAAGTTGTAATGTCGTTAAGTATACATAATTTTTACAATAAAAGGCACAGTATCACGCTTTACTCAAAACCAGATAAAACTCGATTTTGCTGCAATAGCGGTAGTGGCTTGTGATACACTTGGTCTATCCTTTGCTGAAAATTGAATGATGTGTAATGAGCTATAATCTGTGTTTGCTGCCCAGACAAGAAAAGTACCAAATTCAACTTGAATATGAAGCGTCGTTTTGGGCTTATCAAATTAAACGAGGCAAAAAAAGCAGGGAGGCTATTTATGACACGATTAATCAAAGGCCGCTATCGGAGCAGGACACGCTAAAGCAAAAATTTGAATATTACCTGAGCCTAATGCTTGCTTAATGTATAAAGTTGAATTGCTTCCGGCTATTATGACGCCGCTTGTAAATAAATTTTATGATGCACACCGAGTTCGTGGGCGTGCTGCAAAACACGACAAAGTGTCAGTGGTAAAAGATGGCAGTGAAATTATCGCAGCTTGCCGTTTGCAACCTGTAGACGGCAACTGGTTGCTTGTTGGCGTTTATGTTGCGCCACAGCGCAGAAACCAAGGTATCGCGAAAACACTCATTGAATCCGCAATTAAGCAGTTTCGCAGTGAGCAGTCACGACAGATAATTTATACTTTTGCGTATTGCCATTTAAGTGACTTTTATCTCTCCCTTGGGTTTCAACGCAATTCACGAGAATTACCTCCTGAACTTGCTTCTCGCTTATCTAGTTATCTTGGACAAAATCGTAAACTCATGGCAATGTATTACGTCTAGTTAACAACTTCGGCTTTTTATGTTTCGCCTGTGCATTATAATCTGCATTTACCTATTTTCTACATTGGCAAGTGCGGCCCAAATTTCCCGACTTTCACCTGCGGAAGGCTTATCACAAAGTTACGTCAATACACTGCTTATTGATAAGCAAGGTTACTTATGGCTGTCCACAGAGGGAGGCCTCAATCGTTATGATGGTTATCAGGTCTTAGATGTGAATGGACCCGACGGGGTTCTGGACAAAGTACAAGTGAACTACATCTACCAGGATAATTTGGGCGGGATTTGGATCACCACAGGGATTGCTGGCCTTTTGCGATATGATCCCGCAAAAGATGAGTACAGAAAATACATTGAGCCACCCTCTACCGAAGATGAATTCTATTCCAATTTGGTCAATATTATTCTAACTAAAGACGATGACCACATGTGGGTTGTGCGCACTAATGATGTCGCTATTCTCAATATTCACAGTGGCAAGCTCGAGAGTGAGGTGACGCTTCCTTTGGATGAAGAAAGCGGCTTTATTCGGGCAGTTTACCACCATCAAGATATCTTGTTTATCGCGACCTCCGAACGTCTATTCGCTTATCACTTACCAACGAAAACATTAAGAACGATCGAGCACCTCTCCCCAGTAACGCACCCTTATCAAATGAATACCAAGTCTCTATTTACTTTGAATAAAGACACTTTGCTTGTTGGCGCAGTTCAAGGAATGTATGAACTAGACATCTCCATGTTAAATAAAGACTTTGATGCCGAAGTACCGTTTAAAACGCTACTGCCAGAACTTAATATTTGGAAAATGCTTAGACATGATAAGCATACTTTGCTGCTCGGTACTGATAAAGGGTTGGTGCATTATCACATTGAGGATGGTAATGCTGTGCGAGACAAACGGTTATCTTCAAGTATATTTTTGCCATCCAACACCAGCATTATCGATATCGTAAAAGATAACTATGGTGGGCTTTGGGTTGCTACCAAAGAAGATGGCGCATTTTACTTACCAGATAGCACGCTGGCGTTTGATAATGTCAGCGATCTCACTGTCAAAGGGGAAGGTTTCTCACACAGTAATGTGTGGGCGATGCATGAATCCAATCAATTTTTATGGTTAGCAACCAATGATGGCTTAACACGATACAACCCAAAAACAAGAGAAACCAAGCAGTTTTTAAAAGGATACTTGGGAGATGAAATTCTCTCGGAGTTTATTATATGGAAGATTGCTGAATATCAAAATAAGTTATGGTTAACCACGGGTAAGGGTTTGTTTGTGTTTGACCCAATCACACATGAGCTTGAAAGGCCAAAAGCGAATAATGCTAAAGATAAGGAAATATTAACGTCTTTTGCAAAGGGCGGTGAGCTATTAGCAGACGGTAAGTTTTATTTCGTCAATAGCGACATTGGCATGTTTGTTTATGATATTAATACAGCAGAGTTAAAGCATTTAACTCAATCATTTGAAAAAGTAGATCCGTTTCTGACCTATGGCTTTTACCCTCCTTTACCTAATGATCCTACTAAACCGCTTTATTACAACGCTGGGGTGCTGTATCAATATGATCCACAACTTGAAACCTTAACGGAGATTTACAAGGCTCCTAGGGCAAATAAACATTTAGCGGTTGATATCACCACTTACACTATAGATAAAAATAATATTTTGTGGCTGTCATTGTCGTCGTTTGGCTTAATAGGCATGACTTTAGATGGTTATGAGCCTATCTACAATATTGATCTAAAAGCCCATAAAATCGACACCTTAATGTATGAAATGCGCCAAGACAAAGAGGGAATGATTTGGATGTCGTCTCACAAAGGCATTTGGCGTCTAGACCCAGATAATTTGCACTTACAACAGTTCACAACCGAAGATGGCATTCTTTCCAACGAGTTTAATGGCGGCGCGTCTGTGATGCTAAAAGATGGTCGCATAGCATATGGTATGTTGAAAGGGTTTGTGGTGTTTTCTCCCGATGACAACCGCCCTAAAAAACCACTGCTTGACCATGTAAATATCACCAGTGTGGATCTTATTTCTCGTCCAAACCAAAAGGCGGGATTAAAGCAGTTTGAACATATTGAACTTGAACATGATGATATTGGGCTTGAAGTGTCTTTCTCAGCAATGGCGTTTAGCTATCAAGATAGGATCATTTATGAATACCAAATATCCGGTGGGCAGAAGATCCTAAGTCGCAACCAAAATCGCGTGGTATTTCCTAAGCTTAATCCAGGCGAATATGCATTAAAAGTTTGGGCCAAAGATCCGTTAACTGGAGATTACACGCCACCTGCAAAATTAACAATTAATGTGAACTACCCAGCATGGCGCTCACCCGTTGCGCTCACGGGGTATGTGTTTCTTACGCTCCTACTATTGTCTCTTTGGAGTTATCGGAAGTACCGTGTTGAACAACTTATTCTTGCCGCTCATAAGGAAACACAAGACCGAGAAGCTAGGTTGAAGATGGCACTTGAAGGTAGTAACTCAGGTGTATGGGAGTGGCATGCTGGAAGTACCTTAATCTATCAACCTCGATTGGTTAATGAGCTCGATTATGAGCTTGAGAGTGTTGGTTTAGATGACTATCTGCAAAAGATTCACCCCTCGGATAGAGCCATGTTCCGCTTACAGTGGCTGGAATTTGTTACGACTGATAAAGGGTTTATTGATTGTACCTATCGGTTAAAAGACAGCAAAGGTCAGTGGCGCTGGTATAAGGACTTTGGCAAGGTGCTTGAGTGGGATGAGGGAAATCCAACACAAGTTGCGGGCACCTATACTAACTTAACCCGTGAACGCTTATTCGAAGAGCGCGCAGCACTATTTGGTGCAGCATTTGAGCAGACCCGTGATTGGGTCATGATTTTAGATAAAAGACTTCATATTCAAGCATGTAATCGGGCGATGCAAAATGCCTTTAATCTCGACTCCATCCCGCCTTCAAGCACCGCCGTCAAGCTTGGTATGTCGAGACAAAAACGGATGATGTATCTACGCCAAACGCTGGCGTTGGAGGTACACCAGCACTTAAGTTCTGAGGAAGTTGTTAGCCTGCCGAATGGTGACGAAAGAGATGTGCTCATTAAGATAAGTGCTGTGGCGAATGGTGATGGTGAGCTCCACAGCTATGTTGTAGTGCTAACCGATATTAGCCAACAGAAGCGCACTGAAAAAGAATTATATCAGCTCGCTAACTACGACTTACAAACTAAGTTGCCGAATAAAGCATTACTGATGGATAGAGTGCAGCATGCAATCAAACAGTCGCAGGCTCAAGAGACACATTTTGCGCTGCTGGTGATTAAATTCAATCGCTTACAGAATCTATACGATATTTATGGTGCAGACTTTGTGGCCGAGCTGCTTCCGCTGCTGGCAAAAAAGCTACGCTGTTGCTTCCGTGAACTCGACAGTTTAGCAACGGGGCACGACAAGTCATTTTATGTGCTGATGGAGCATCTCGACAACCCTGAAAAGGTGCATCAATATGTAGAGTGTTTAGTTCACTCGTTTAGTACACCTTTGGAGGTCGCTGGACATACTGTACTGATGCAACCTGCGATAGGAATTGCTATGTACCCCGATGATGCGTCTGATGCGTTTGAGCTCAATCAAGCAGCAAAGGCGGCACTTGAGCATGTCAATGTACAACAAGTCTCTAGTTATCAGTTTTTCCGCGAAGAGATGAATGGTAAGGTCAGACGTTCTCGGGAAGTCGAACAAGCGCTTATGAGGGCGCTAAAAAATGGTGAGTTTAGTAACTACTATCAACCTATTGTTGATGTGCAGAGCGATACCCTGCTTGGGTTTGAAGCCTTATTACGCTGGCCGGAAAATAGTGAGTTTTGTGCTCAGGAATATGCGCTTGCAGCTGAGCATGCTGGCGTCGTGACTGAACTTACCCTGCAAACCCTCTCTCGGGCATTGGTTGAATTGAGACATTGGCAAACTATTGAGCGCGATTTATATATATCTATTAATCTATCAGCCATTGATTTTGAATCCTCAAGCTTAGTCGATAATATTCAACAAGCACTGAGCCGCAGCAAAGTGTCGGGTCGCTCTGTGGCTTTTGAGATAACGGAAAGTGCCTTACTGTCTAACATTGACAGCGCGGCAAAGGTGATGAGAGAAATTAAAGCACTTGGCTGCCAAATCTACATGGATGACTTTGGTACGGGGTACGCCTCTTTGACTTACCTGCAACAGTTACCAGTGGATGTCATCAAGATAGATAAAAGCTTTGTGCAACAAATTGCAGAAGATCCAGAAAGCTATTTAATTATACGCTCATGCGTGAATTTAGCTCATGGTTTAGGACTAAAATGTGTTGCAGAAGGAGTGGAAAACGACCTCCAGTATCAACGTATCAAAGCCGAGCAAGTTGATTATTATCAAGGTTACCGTTTCAGCTCGGCGATTAGTGGCGAACAAGTAGCGCAATTACTCACTGAAAAATCGCTGTAGCCTCTTTGGTTACAGCTTTTTGCCACAGTGACGACAGTACATATGATGGACACGTTGACTACTCATTAGTTTAATCGCTTGATTTGCTTCTAATTGACTTAAACCAAGTTCAATTCGTAGCGCTTCTAGATGGGCTCTTTCGCTTTTATCGACATCGCCATCGACTAATGCATGCAGCACAGCCTCGTTGAATGCATCTCGACGTTTGCGCATTTGGTCGGCAAAGCTTGAGGCCAAAAGACCTGTAGGGATTGCGACCATGCCCATACTGAGTAAAGTGATAAGACCACCAAAGAATTGCCCGAGTGGGGTGATTGGCACTACATCGCCGTAACCCACGGTAGTTAGAGTGGCCATCGCCCACCACATAGCTTTAGGAATAGAACCAAATTTATCCGGTTGTACATCGTGTTCAATAAGATAAATCCCGCAAGAGGCCATGATTAGCACCACACTCATGATAAAAAAGGCGGCAAGCAGTGAGCTCGACTCTTCTTTAAATGCTGCGAGCAGCAATTGCATGGCCCGAGAGTAGCGTGTTAGCTTAAAGATCCTAAGTAATCGGATAACACGCAAAAAGCGCAGATCAAAAGTGATAAAGGCCATCAATATGGTAGGCAAAATAGCAATGAGATCAATGATTGCCAGCGGCGATATCAGATACTTTAGGCGTTTTTTCCAATTGGGTATATCCAAATGGCGATAATCAAGCTTATCGACACAGCACCAAAATCTCAGTAAGTATTCGACGGCAAAGATAGCCACACTGACTAGCTCCAGGGTGAGAAAGTAATGATGGTATACCTTTGCTAAATCGCGCTCAGATTCCAACACGATAGCAACGACATTGGTTAAAATCAGGGTAATAAGGAAGATGTCGACTGCGCGACCAAGCTTACGATATTGTCCTGTGGCTTCAAGTACCGCAGCCGTTTTTTCTCTGATGTGAAGTTGCATCAAGTTGCCAACATCCCTTATCTTTTTTTTGTATTTAGTTTAAGTTTAACACCATCTGAATGGTGCCTTCCTCAAAATCTCGAGATACGGTAAACCCAAGCTTTTTGGCAAGTCCTATCATACCGCTGTTTTCTGGGAGGGTGATCCCTTCTATACTTTGCACGCCTTGTTTACGACAGTGTTTTATAGCAGCTTCCATGAGTATTCCTCCAAGCCCAAGTCCTTGACAATCTGAGCGCACAACCACTGCGAATTCAGCTACTTGGTTATCGGGGTCCATCAACACGCGTGATACTCCAAGCGTTTGATAGCTGGACTTGTTAGGGACCGTGACAATAAACGCCATTTCTCTGTCGTAATCAATTTGCGTCATTTTGGCGAGCTGTTCATGATTAAATTGTGGCAGCTCGCCAAAAAAACGGCGGTATCTATCTTCTTTACTTAAAGACTGGTCAAACTCTTGGTGTGCTCTTTCATCCTCAGGACGAATAGGTCTTAAGGTTGCAGGGCGACCATTCTTTAATGTCACGGATTTTACCAACTCCCGAGGGTAAGGTCGGATGGCTAAGCGTTTACGTCCAGATACCGGCTCGTATCGCCTTAGCGTAATGCTGGCGTCGAGCACTTGAAACTGACCCGAGCAGGCTAAAATAGGGTTGAGTTCCATATCACTGATATCAGGTTGGTCGACTACCATTTGAGAGACACGAGTGAGTAGGGCGCACAGGCGGTATTTATCGACCTTTTCAGGCAGCGCTCGCTCTTTGATAAAGCCTTTATCATGGGCGGCTGCAATCAGGTACTTTGCAAGGTTCATATTCAAAGGTGGTAATGCCACCGCTGCTTGCGAGAAATTAAGCCCAGTGCCCGCTTCCCCCAGTAAAATAACAGGGCCAACACCGGGTTCTGTTTTTACCGCTATCCGTAATTCTTGTCCACCAGCGCGTTTTGCCATGCGTTGCAAAGAGAAGCCTTCTATTTCAGCTTCGGGGGCTGCCTCACGGATCCGTAGTAACATCGAAAATGCGGTTTGTTCTACTTCTTCGGCGTCGTTGAGGTTAAGTACAACCCCACCCACTTCCGATTTAGAGGGAATATCATGACTTATCAGTTTAAGTGCAACGGGAAAACCTAATTGTTGAGCTTGCTCTTTTGCTTCTGAGGGGGTGAGTGCTATTTGCGTCTCTATACATTCTATATCGTAATTAGCCAGCACTTGGGAGGCCAAATGGGTCGCGAGTTTATTGGCGCCTGAGTTTAAAAAGTCATTGATTAAACGTTTGCTTTGCAGGTGTTGTAGCTGCCCTTCGTCACTGTAGGATTCTGGCGTTTGCGTAAGGTGCTTTTGGTTTCGGCGGTAGCTTACCAAGTGCATAAAGGCGCCAACAGCACCTTCTGGGGTACGATAAGTTGGGATCTGAGCGTTTGCACATACAAGTCTTGCAGCGTATGCCGCTTCTTCACCCATGAAGTTTGTCATCACATAAGGACGTGCCATTTTTGGAATTTTGGCTAGCGTCTGCGCAATGATCTCAGCATAAGCGGTACTTGGCGCAAGCGCTGATGGAGTATGAATTATCAGTAAATTTTTGACTTCGTCAGCTTTTAATAAAATCTCTAGTGCTTGTTGGTAACGCTTTGGTGAGGAATCACCAAAAATATCTACAGGGTTACAAGCATGATCCGTTTGTGGGATCAAGGCGCTGAGCGCTTGTTTGGTTTGCTCGCTTAGTACTGCCAGTTTGCCTGAGTTCTGTAGTAAGGTGTCCACTGCCATGATCCCAGGGCCGCCGCCATTGGTTAAAATGGTCAGCTGTTCTACTTGCAGCAGTTTGGGATGTAAAGCAAGGGTTTGAGTGGCAGCAAAGAGCTCCCTAAGATCGTTTACTCTTAGCATACCAGCTCGTTGGAACATGGCATCATAAACTGCGTCATCGGAGGTATTACCGCCTGTGTGATTCAGCGCAGCGATTGCACCAGCTTTGGTTTTTCCTGTTTTTATAGCAATCACAGGTTTACTAAAGGCCGCCGCTCTTGCTGCGGAGATAAACCGTCTAACATCATCGATATTATCAATATAAAGTAATATGGCCTGTGTCTTCGGATCGCGACCTAAAAAATCAAGCAACTCATCAAAGTCAATATCAAGACAATCCCCGACAGAAACAAAATAGGAAAAACCAATTTTTTTATGTTGTGCCCAGTCCAGTATGGTTGAACATACTGCCGCCGATTGTGAAATAAATGCAAGCTTACCGGGCGCTGCAACCGTATGAGAAAAACTGGCATTAATACCCAAGTGAGGAATGAGTAAACCGAGACAATTAGGACCAAGTAAAGTGACCTTCGCTATTTTGGCAGCTTCTTTTAATTGTTGTTTGTGCTGATTATCAAGACCTGCTGCGATGATGATTGCATGTTGACAGCCAATATCACCAAGTTCATTGATGATTTGCACTAAGGTTTGTTTATTGGTACAAATAACGGCGAGATCAGGGACTTTGGGTAACTGTTCGATGGCACTGTAGGCAAGCACCCCATGCACGGCGGTGTGCTTTGGACTGACGGGCATAATGGGCCCTTTAAATCCTCCTTGTAGCAAGTTACGCATTACGATAAAGCCGGCGCGATCAGGATTGTTAGAGGCGCCAATCACCGCGATAGATTGGGGGTTAAAAAATTGGCTAATACGCTTTACGCTCATACTGTTTCCTAGTTCAGCCACAGCTCATACGAAACACTCTACCATTTTGCTCGCAGTTTTCGAGTGCAATTAAGGTAGACTTTGATCTATCCCCATTATAATTGTTTGAAAACCATGACTGAGGCGTAACGTTGAGGACAGAGATATGTCTACTATGACTAAATATTTGGCTCCTGCGGCTTTGCTATCACTGGCGGTGGTAGTAAGTGGCTGGATGGTAAAATCGACCATTCTAGAAGTGAAGGGGATGGAACGGACGGTAAGTGTAAAAGGGTTATCGGAAAAGGAAGTAACAGCAGACACGGTGATTTGGCCCGTATTTTATCGTGATGCAGATAACGATCTGGAGGCCTTGGTAGAGCGCACGGAAAAGAAAAATGCGGCTATTCGTGCGTTTTTGACCTTGCAAGGCTTTGATGCATCAGAGCTGTCCATATCAGCGCCTTCTATTACTGATAAGTACGCCCAAGAGTACGGTCAAAATAATCAAGGGTTTCGCTACGTAGCGAAAGCCGGTGTGACTGTGTACTCTAATAATCCAGATAAAGTATCGCAAGCACTTGGGCAGTTAAGTGAACTGGCCAAACAAGGTATTGCCATCACTAAAGATGATTATCAAAACCGAGTTGAATATTTGTTTACTGGTCTTAATGATATTAAGCCTGAAATGGTGCAAGAAGCCACACAAAAAGCTCGAGAAGTGGCGGTAAAATTTGCTAAAGATTCTGACTCTGTGCTTGGCAAAATAAAATCGGCAAGACAAGGACAATTTAGTATTCGCGACAGAGACAGTAATACGCCACAGATAAAAATTGTGCGTGTCGTGACGAGCGTGGAATATTACTTATCGGATTAAAACGCGTTTATTGCGCGGCTAAGCTAGCAAAAATGACAAATTCGTCAAACAAGCAAAGCTCCTTCTATCAAAGGGGTTTTGCTTGCTTATTTCTTGCCAATTAATAACTCGTTTTCGATTGGTATAAACTCACTGGCAGCACGGATCAAAGAAGCAGCGGTAAGCTGCGGCACGCCGTAAACTTCAACTCGGGTATGGTATTTATCTCTGAGTTTACTTGCGAGTAAATCAAAATCACCATCGCCAGTTACTAGAATAATTACATCGGATCCAGACGCACACTCCATGGCATCAATGGTAATGCCAACATCCCAATCACATTTCGCCGAGCCATCGGCACGTTGAATATAAGGCTTTAACTTCACCTCAAAGCCAATTGCTCGCAGGATATTTTGAAACTGTCTTTGTTTATCGTCACCTCGTTCGCTGGAATAGGCAATGGCTTGATATACCTCGCGATTAGCCGTTGCTTTGCGCCAGAACGCATTGTAGTCAAAGCCTGTTTGGTTGGCTTGCTTGGTAGTGTAATAAACATTCTGGGCGTCGACTAAAATGGTGACTTTTTCCATAACGGGCTCATAGCAATAAATTTGCTTTATGATAGCAAGATTAGCGTTTGTTTAGCCATTTACTCATCGCGGCATCATAGGCTTTTTTAATGGCTCCGCCATCGCAAGGGCGAGGCGCAGTACGCCAATTCTTATTTAATCCTTCCGGTGTAGGAATGCTCGGATCGGGCCTAACTTCAGCGTAACATAGGCCATTTTCACGGTAGACTGTGTATTGAGACGTAGACTCGAGTTGCTCCCTTTGCATGCTCGCAGCGGTGGTTTGATGTGTTTTAGGCACGGTGAGCCGCTGTGGCTTTTCTTGGTTTTGGCTGAGTACAGCGTCACTCGGAGCGCGTTCTAAAAGTTGCTGACGAAATTGAGAGATTGCTTTGCGATGATCTAGCTTTTTAGGTTGCGTGACGATCGCTGCTTTGGTTATGTGCTTTGTTTTACTTTCAATCGCAGGTTTTTTTGGTTCCGTTTGCGCAGTTTTTAGTATTTCAACCGTATCGTCCGGCAACGTCGGTTTTAACTTCTCTACTGGCTTATCTTCAGTTATCGTCGGTGTCCCAATACGTTCCATCTTGGGCTTGGCAGGCTCAATAACCAAATAGGTTTTCATTGCCTTAATTTCTATAGGCTTTGAGGGGATATAAATACTTTGCTGCAGATACCAGCCGAGCAGTAGATGCAGCACAATAGAGGCGATAATGGTGAAACTAATCAGGTTGTGTTGGAGCAGCCGCATTATTCTTATTAAATCCTTGAGTCATGCGGAGTTAGAGCTTAATAAAGACTTAATTGTTCCCTCAATAGGCAAATTAATCTGTGACTAATTGCGCGGAAATATGTTTTAGCAAGGTGAGTTCACGTAAAACGGACATCCCTTTGTTATTCGCATCATTGAGTTTTGCTTCGTTATGCGCGATGGCTTGGTTTATATTGATCCACACCGGTTTCATACCATTGGCGTGTTCATAATCCTCCATCGCTGGCGCATCAAATTCGCCACAAATCTCACAAACGTAGCAATAAGAAATAATATGCACATTGTCATGATCGGGTTTATACCAAGGGCGGTACTCTTCATAGCGGCCAAACGGCGTCAACCCTGTGATGGATACTGCACCCGTTTCTTCTTTTAGCTCGCGCTCCAATGCTGCTTCTAAGCTTTCACCCTCGTCGACGCCGCCACCTGGCAAGGTGTAATCGTCATAACGTTTGGTGTAAAGCATAAGGATGTCGTTGCCTCTAAGGACAATGGCGCGAGTGGTCTTTCTGGTAAAGCAGCTGCCTTGAAGCGGAATGACTGGGGTGTTATTTAAGCTTTGCATGGGGTTTTAACTTCGATCTAGTTAACAAGGATGGGTTTACAATGCGATACGCTAGCGTAAAAGCGGCGTATCGCGAAAGAAGATATTAAAACGGAGAGGGGTACGCTTTAAATACCGTATCAATCTCGGCTAAAGACTCTGCACATAGCGGCTGTTCAAACGCTTGGATATTTTCTTTAAGCTGCGCCATGGTTGTCGCGCCGATTATGGTTGAAGTCACCCCGTCTACTTGGTCGCACCAAGCTAGCGCCAGCTGCGCCGCAGTCATATTAAATTCTTTGGCGATTTCTAGATATTTTGCAACGGCTTCTTGAGCTAATTGCGTATCTCTGAATAAGCCCTGCCGTTGTACCAAAGTCCAGCGGCTACCTTCAGGTCTTGCGCCCCCTAAATACTTACCGCTTAGCATTCCCCCAGCTAATGGCGACCAAGGTAAATAGGCAATATCTTCGTTTACACAAGTCTCAATCAAGTAAGGCCAATCTTTGGCATGTAGCAAGCTAAACTCATTTTGAATTGAAACCGGCTTAGGTAGGTTGTGCTGCATCGCCAAATTAAGGTAAGTGTGAATGCCCCAAGGTGTATCATCAGAAAGACCCCAATGGCGAATTTTACCTGCTTGAATACAGCTTGCTAAGCCTTCCAAAATATCTAGCATGCCCGCGCGCTCTTCGTCGCGGTCAAGTGCAGTCAGAGGAACCATGCCAGGCCATTGTTTACCAAAGTGCGGTGAAGTACGGTTTGGCCAATGTAGTTGGTAAAGGTCAATATAGTCGGTATTCAGGCGCGCTAACGAATCGTCCACCGCTTGGATCACTGATTGTCCCGTAATAGGGCCGCCTTCACGGATCCAAGGCAAACCGCTTCCCGCAATCTTTGTGGCAAGTACAAGTTTTTCGCGCTTTTCTTGATGGCGCTTTAACCAATTGCCAATGATGGCTTCGGTTTTACCGTAGGTTTCAGGTGAGGGAGGGACCGCATACATTTCAGCGGTATCAATGAAGTTAATACCACGGCTTAGTGCATAATTGATTTGCTCGTCGGCATCATGCTGGTTGTTTTGTACGCCCCAAGTCATGCTTCCTAAACAAATGCGTGAAACTTCAAGTGGGCTACTACCAAGTCGTGAGTACTCCATGCAGGCTCCTGATTGCTGAATGATTAGATAAAGTCAAAGTAACGGATTTAGTACTTTGAACAGTATTGATATTGTTAGCATTATCTCTGTTTTGCAGTGCAAGTTGCAACAGACATCCACACAAGTATAGCTTAGAACACTAAGGCCTACGTTCAAGATTGCAACAGTTGGAAAATTAGCACATAATAAACACTGTTTATTTAGACAGTGTTTTTAGCGTGCGTAAATTTATTCATATTGATATGGACGCGTTCTATGCATCAGTAGAAATGCGCGATAACCCCGAGCTTGCAAAGGTGCCGATGGCGATTGGTGGTCGTAGCCATCGCGGGGTGCTATCCACAGCTAACTATATTGCTCGGCAATATGGCGTGCGCTCGGCCATGTCGAATTATCAAGCGAAAAAACTCTGCCCTCAGCTGGTGATTGTACCTGGGAGAATGGAGGTCTATAAGGCAATATCGCAACAAATTCGCGCTATTTTTGCCCGCTATACTGAGCTAATTGAGCCACTGTCTTTAGATGAAGCTTATCTAGATGTTACTGAGTGTCAGCAATGTAATGGCAGTGCAACGCTTATCGCCGAGCAGATACGAGCGGATATCTTTGCTGAAACGGGCCTTACAGCTTCGGCGGGAATTGCGCCAATCAAGTTTTTAGCCAAAATTGCCAGCGATGAAAACAAGCCTAATGGTCAGTGTGTGATCCCGCCTCACCAAGTGAGCGCTTTTATCGATGCGTTACCTCTCAAAAAAATCCCAGGTGTAGGTAAAGTGACTCAACAACGTTTGCTTGCCATGGGACTTGAGTATGGCCGAGATATTAAGGCACTGTCTGAAACTCAGTTACGCCAGTCATTTGGCAAGTTTGGCACTGTATTATGGCGGCGTTGTCAAGGTATTGATGAGCGCCGAGTTGAAACCGACAGAGTGCGCAAATCGATAGGCGTTGAAACCACATTTGCAGAAGACACGCTCGACCTTGATACCTTAAAGCAAGTCATAAAAGAAAAGTTGTTACCTGAACTGACTCGCCGAGCACAGCCTTATTTACAGCGCGGCTTTAATAAGCTTGGCGTTAAAGTGAAGTTTTACGATTTCACCCAAACCACCAAAGAATGCCAATACCAGCATATTGACTTGCCGGTTTTTGAAGAGCTATTGATTGAAGCGATGGCACGGCAAAAGTTTAAACCTGTGCGCCTCGTGGGTTTGCACTTAGGGCTAAATGAAAAATCTAACACTCATGCTCAACTGGGACTTTTTGATGGCTAATTCTGACCTACCTAGACTAAAAGATAACTGCAATTAGTTTATTTTGTGCTAGCTTCGAAGTTGTCGTGCAACAAACTAATCACGCCAACTGCGTGTAATTAAAACAACAACAAGAGGTAAGCATTATGCAATCCATAATGATCGTACTCTTCGGCATCATAGGGATGTTATTTGGATGGTTTGTCTATTCCAAATTTATTGCTGAAAAAATATTTAAAATGGATGACAACTTTGTCACGCCGGCTCATGAACTTGAGGACGGCGTAGATTATGTTCCCACTAACAAAGTGGTATTGTGGGGGCATCACTTTACTTCAGTCGCAGGTGCTGCACCAATTGTTGGTCCTGCTATCGCCGTGTATTGGGGCTGGGTGCCTGCGGTACTTTGGGTGGTATTTGGCACTATATTTTTTGCGGGTGTCCATGATATGGGCGCGCTATGGGCAAGTGCTCGCCATAAAGGTAAGTCGATGGGCGCTTTGTCTGAAAGCGTAATTGGCAAGCGCACTCGTTCATTGTTTATGATTGTGGTCTTCCTTGTGCTGCTCATGGTGAATGCCGTGTTCGGCGTGGTGATCGCAAACTCCTTCGTGGGCAACCCAAATGCGGTATTCCCTGCTTGGTCTGCTATTGTCGTGGCACTTATCATCGGTCAATTGCTTAAACGAAAAGTGCCGCTAGTACCGCTCTGTATTATCGGGGTTATTGTGCTCTACGCGACCATTTATATGGGCAGTAGTATGCCGATTACCTTACCAACCGAAATGTTCGGTCTAAGTGATAAAGCTAATTGGATCATCATTCTGTTTATCTATGCTGCCGTGGCGTCATTGCTGCCAGTTTGGATGCTATTACAACCTCGTGATTTTATTAATGGTATGCAGTTACTGGTTGGTTTGGTTTTATTATACGGTGCGGTATTTGTAGTGATGCCAGATATCACCGCGCCTGCATTTAATACCCAAACCGTGGAGAATACCCCAAGTATTATCCCGCTATTATTCGTAACGATTGCCTGTGGTGCGGTATCTGGTTTCCACGGTATTGTTTCGTCGGGAACGAGTTCTAAACAACTAGATAAAGAAAAAGACGGCCGTTTTGTCGGCTACTTAGGTGCAGTTGGTGAAGGCTCATTAGCACTTATTACGTTGGTCGCCGTAAGTGGTGTGATGCTCGCAGTATCGCCAGAAGAGTGGCACGAAATTTATAGTCATCTTGGTGCCGGTAGCGTATCAGCCTTTATTAATGGGGGTTCAAACCTTATCAGCACAGGTTGGGGACTACCAGTTGAAATCGCATCAACCTTACTTGCCGTTATGGTTGTACTTTTTGCAGGCACCACTATGGATTCTGGCGTTAGACTTCAGCGTTATATTATTCAAGAGTGGGGTGAAATTTATAATATCAAACTACTCAATAACGGTATTGTCGCAACCTTATTTGCTGTAGGATGCTGCTTGTTACTTGCCTTTGGTGCTGGTGGTGCTTCAGGTAGCGGTGGCATGGTAATTTGGCCGCTGTTTGGTTCAACCAACCAAATCTTGGCAAGCTTAACTTTGTTGGTTATCTCAGTATACCTTATCAAACTAGGTCGTCCTGCTAAGTACACCTTGATCCCTATGGTGTTTGTACTGGTAATGGCGTTTTTTGCTGGTGTGATCAAGCTAGGTGAATACTATCAAAAAGGCAATTGGTTGTTGGTTGTGCTTGACGTTATCGTGCTAGTGGTCAGTATTTTAGTCATGTTAGAAGCTTGGTCTGTGATCAGCAAAACCAAAGCGAAACCAGATGAAGCCCGTGATATGTCGTAGTTCCCTTGGAACTTGACCACAAATCACCTATAGTCGGCCCTAATTCTAATATAGAAAAGGGCCGTTTTTATGTCTTTTCCAATCGCATTACCTTGTAACACCCTATTTGAAAGCGATGCAGATGCTATCGTTGTTGTTACTCATGATATCCAAAATCTCGGCAGTGCACAGCTTGATGAAGTTGCTGCGCCATTTTTAGCCGTTGATGCACGCATTGCACAAAAGGCAAGCCTGCTTGTTTCGGACAAAGTACCTGGCAAGCGTTTGGTGATTGCGCCAACCGGATCACTAGACAGAGATTACGATGACGTTCGTCGTTATTTTGAAGCGGCAAAGGCTGGTATTTTAGAAGCGAAAGCGGCTGGTGCGGTAAAACCTGTGCTTGCTGTTGTTAATGTGCCTGCCGATGATCGTTACGAAAATGCGCGTGCTGTAAGCTTTTTAGGTGCATGCCAAGGCTTATGGCAGCCATTAGAGGCACGTGAGTACCGTGGCGAAGCGATTGAACCAATCGAAGCGATTTATGTTTTTGAAGCGTCAGCACAATGCTGCGATCAACTAAGCGCAATCGCTGCAGGCCAATATGCTGCGCGTGATCTGTGTGGTACAGAACCTGAGCGCATGGCACCGCCTCGTTTTGCTGACTACTGCGTTGAGCTGTTCCAAGGTTCAGCGGTAAGCGTTGAAGTTATCGCTGATCGTAAAATTATGGATGAGCAGTATCCACTTTTAAGCACGGTGGCGCGTGCCTCTTACGCCGTTGAACGCCATCACCCTCGTGTTGTAAAAATGGCATACGAGCCTGAAGGTGATGTTGAGCGTACTCTTATTTTTGTTGGTAAAGGTCTTGTTTACGATACCGGTGGTGCCGACCTTAAAGTAGGTGGCTTTATGGCGGGCATGAGCCGAGATAAAGGTGGTGCGGCTTCAGTGGTTGGTTTTATGGAAGCGGTTGCCAAGTATCAGCCAAAAGGCGTTAAGGTTATTGCTTACCTTGCCGTGGTTCGTAACTCGATTGGTTCTGACTGTTTCGTGCCGGATGAAATCATTGAGAGCAGGGAAGGGGTTCGTGTTCGTATTGGTAACACCGATGCGGAAGGTCGCTTGGCGATGGGGGATTTACTCAGCGAAGCGAAAGACTTAGCTCTGGGTGAGAAAAACCCTGAGATCTTTACGGTTGCAACACTGACAGGTCATGCGGCGCGCGCTATGGGTCCTTACAGTGCTTACGTTGAGAATGGTCCTGCACGAGCAGCGCAAGTATCTCGCAAGATTGCAGATATGGGCGACTTATGGGCTGACTGCGCGGAAGTGTCGCGTAGCCGACGCGAAGACTATGACTTTGTAAAACCACGCACCCTTGCGGATGATGTGCTATCGAGCAACAACGCTCCATCGGCGGTTACCGCTCGTGGTCACCAATTCCCAATGGCATTTTTGGCAATTGTTGGTGGTTTAGACAAGCATGGTTGTAATGCTGAGTTGCCAATTCCGTATGTACATATGGATATTGCAGGTAGCGGTGTTGAAGGTGGCGATTGGCAACATGGCAAACCAACCGCTGCAACCGTTGCAAGTTTGTTTGCTCGGTATTGTATTTAATACCAATTGAATTAATTCTCTAATCAATTTGAAGGGTGAAATAGCATATTAGCTTCGTTAAAAATTTCTCATTTAGAACAACTAAATAGCAAAATTTTTGCCTTGCCTATATGGATATAGGTACCTTAGCGGTAGCAGGACGCGAGAGCGGTGCTACTAAAGCTATTTTCCCGCTTCAAGATAGATCATTTACTTAATACAACTGGTATAAGATTGATAAAAGGGAAGCATAGCAGCTTCCCTTTTTGGCTGGGTAAACTAAATGGTTATTTAGGGGCTAGTCCTCTGCGTTTTAATAGCGCTTCAGTCGTTGGCTCTTTTCCGCGGAATGCTTTGTAAGAGTCCATTACAGGTCTTGAGTTACCAACCGATAAAATATGTTTACGATATTTTTCGCCATTTTCAAGTTTAAGTCCACCGAGCTTTTGCACGTATGCATAGGCGTCGGCTGCTAATATTTCACTCCACATATAAGCATAGTAACCAGCAGAATAGCCGCCTCCCATAGAGTGCGCAAAAAATGCTGATTTATAACGCGGTGGAACGTAATCGAGGGCGACTCCATGCTTCTTCAGTGCCGCTTGTTCAAATTCATTGATATCAGTGGGTGCATGCTCAGGTGAAATTGTATGCCACTCCATATCTAAGAGCGCAGATGCCATGTACTCCAATGTATCGTAGCCCATATTAAAAGTTCGTGAGCGGATCACTTTATCAAGCAGTGTTTTTGGGATAGGCTCCCCGGTTTGGTAATGCTTTGCATAGTTACTGATAACTTCAGGGTGTGCAGCCCAGTCTTCCTCAAAGGTTGAGGGAAACTCAACAAAATCACGAGAAACAGCGGTTCCAGCAAGACTCGGATATTTTACGTCAGAAAACATCCCATGTAAGCCATGTCCCATTTCGTGAAACATAGTTGTCACTTCACTGTAGCTCACAAAGGTTGGTTCACCATCAGGTGCCTTTGCAATATTCATGACATTGATAACCACAGGCTTTTGGTTTAATAACTTAGATTGCCCTACAAATGAATTCATCCAAGCTCCACCACGTTTACCTTCTCTTGCAAAATAGTCGGCAAAGAATATCGCGAGGCTTTCACCATTGTTATCGAACAGTTCATAAGCCTTAACATCTGGATGATACACAGGTAAGTCAGGGCGAGCTTTGAAACTTACGCCGTACAGCTTATTCATGGTATAAAAAACACCATTTTCTAAGACGTTATTAAATTCGAAGTACTTTTTCACTTCTGTTTCGTCCAGATCATAACGAGATTGACGAACTTTTTCAGCGTAGTATGCCCAGTCCCAAGGTTTGATGTCGAACGAGTGCCCTTCGCTTTGAATAAGCGTTTTAATATCTGCTGCTTCCTTTTCCACGTTGGAAACAACGGCCGGCACCATGCTGCCAAGCATGTTGTAAACTGCTTTAGGGTTTCCAGCCATTTGCTTTTCTAGGCCGTAGTCTGCCCAGCTTTTATACCCTAACAGCGCTGCTTTTTCGGCCCTTAGCTGTGCCAGCCGAATGATAATTTGAGTGTTGTCATTATCACCTGACTGAGCACGATAAGCAGAAGCTTGCCAAATCTGTTGCCTAAGTGCTCGGTTGGTTAAAGACGCTAAAATAGGTTGACGAGTGGTGTTGGTAATACCGATTAAGTACTTGTCTTTATGTCCTGCAGCTTCAGCCGCACGTTTAGTGGCAAGAATTTGTCTTTCTGTTAAACCGTCTAATGCGGCTTTATCATCAACAATCACTGATATGGCAGACGTTTCTGCTAATAGGTTTTGTGAAAACTGGGTAGTCAGAGAGGAATGCTCTTCATTGATTTTGCGAATTTTCTCCTTATCTTCAGCACTTAGTTTTGCGCCAGCTCGCACAAAGTTGGTGTAGTAAACATCCAATAAACGCTTTGATTCTGAGTCCAGTTCGAGTGTGTTGCGATTATCATAAAGCGACTTTATACGGTCAAATAATGCGGCGTTCAAATTGATGTTATCGCGGTGTTCTGCGAGCATTGGGGCTAGCTCTTTTTGTAATTGACGACGCTTTACTGAGCTATCTGTGCCTATTAAGTTAAAAAACACGCTACTGGTTCGCTTTAGCAGTGCACCACTTTTTTCCATTGCAATTAAGGTGTTTTCAAACGTAGGCGCTGCAGGGTTAGTTGCAATACGCTCGATTTCTTTGAGGTGCTCTGCCATACCCAGCTTAAATGCAGGCATAAAATGTTCATCTTTGATCTGGTCAAACATTGGGGTTTGATAGATTAAAGTACTGGCTTTGAACAGTGGATTGTGACGGACTGATTCACTTTTCTTAGGCACGGTAGATGCCACCTCCGTTGTATAATTTGAACAACCAGAGACAAAAAGCGTGGAGTAAATTGTAACGGCGATGATGGTTTTTTTCATAAACTTCTCAATATTTGATGTAATGTTATAGTGTATCTATTGTGTATTTTTAGTTGTGTTTTATCGCATAATAATGGCGGTATCGTGATTCTTGCATCTTAGGCAGATAAGTGTTTCTTAAGTCAGTTTTTGGGCCGGAAACTTATTATCAATGGCGACAGCATTGTGAGCATGCAAACTTTCTTGGTGTTCAATTTTGAACCAATAATCAACAAACTGTGTGTTTTGCTCTAAAAATTGTTTGACTCGTCGTGCGGCATCTTCACAAAACATTAGGTTTTCTGCATTTAGCTTCGCAAATGCTTGTTCATCTTCACGTTTTACCGCAGTTTGAACTGGCGTGCCAATGGCTTGTTCTAGCGCTTTTATAAGGCTTGGAATGAGTGGCAACGTCCGTTCAGTTAGTTTTACCGTTACGTAAGCGAAAGAGCGCTGGCTATGAGGTGTGGCAATGCTCCCTTGTAGAGAGGTTATCCACGTCATTAGTTCGTGTTTTGAAATCATCTGTTGGGAAAACTGTTCTTCGATCTCTTCACTTAATGCTTGTCTAGAAAGTGCCGCTGAACAAGGGCAGGTACTTGAATAGGCAATAGTAAGTGATAACTCATAGCTAAGCTCTGAGTTTATATACTCACAATTAAGCGTGATAGGGTAACTTTGATAGCCGAATTGATCGCTCAACAATGCTGGTTTATCTATGGTTACTTCAAACTGTAACTCAAGCTTGGCTGCTTTGCTCAATCCTTGTTGAGATTGAACCGACTCTTTTAATAACGCTTCAATCGTTTTAATATTCAAAGGAGTCGTACTTAGTATCTCTCTCAAGCGAATGTATAACCGGGACATATGGATCCCTTTCGCCTCAGGTTTATCAAGACTAACAAAAATATTTGCAAGAGCGTTAACTCTTTGGCTGGAAGTGCTTGATATTTCCACTTCTAAAGGTATGGCAATTTTTTCCATACCCACCCACTTTAGCGGTAAGGCTGTTGTTGCAAGTTGCCCAGAGGCAACATCAGGTAAAGATACTGTCATATTTATTTCCGGCGAGGTTTCTAGGGCCTGTTGAACTTTGCTGTTTGATTTTTGTTCTCCTGAGTGTGTTTTGGTCGCGACGTTCGACTTGCCGCCTAGTAATCTAGGCAAAAGTTGAGCAACAATGAACAAAGCGCACTCAGGTGAACCCAAAGGGCAGCGCTTGATTAGCATTTCTACTGTGTTCTCGCCTGACTCACGTAGAATAACTATGCTACGCAGGCTCTGCCTTGTACAAATACCAATCAAACTGCTGCAAAAACAAACTTGAAAGGTAAACATGCCCTAGCGATTAAAAATTAGTGGCATAGCGGCTGTGGGTGTATTAAGCGGTTGTTGGCCGTCATAAACGAGACTGCCATTCACCCAAGTTTTTAAAACTTTTGCTGAAAAACGGTGACCGTCGAACGGGGTCCAGCCACAGTGATAGTGTGTTTTCTGATGGCAAGTGGGTGTTTCGTGATGAGGGTTCACGAGTACCAAGTCAGCATAGTATCCTTCACGAATAAAGCCTCTATCTACAATGTGATATCTTAACGCTGGATTATGTGCCACCTTCTCAACGAGCTGCTCTATAGATAAACGCTGATGATGCACATGGTCGAGCAAGCTTAACAATGCATGTTCAACTAAAGGCAAACCCGCAGGTGCTTGCTGGTAGGGGAGTTGCTTTTCTTGCCAAGTATGAGGCGCGTGATCAGTAGCAATAATATCTATTTGATTATTTCGTACCGCTGCTAATAAAGCATCACGATCGCTTTTCGCTTTAATCGCTGGGTTGCATTTTATTAGGTTACCCTGCTGTGCGTAATCTTCTTGACTGAACCACAAATGATGAACACATGCTTCTGCCGTAATATGTTTGTCGCGAATATCGCCTGAAGGGAATAAGCTCAATTCTTTTTCTGTTGTGATATGCAGTACATGTAAATCGCTACGATATTGTTTCGCTAAAGATACAGCGTACGAAGAGGATGAATAACACGCTTCGACGTCACGAATGATGGGGTGATCTTGAATTGTTAAACTGCCACTGCGTCCGATGCACATGGATAAATTCTTTTCAATCACTCTTCCATCTTCACAGTGGGTGACAATTAGGGTTGGACTTTCTCTGAAAATTGCGTCGAGTGCTTGTGGATGCTCAACGAGTAGATCGCCTGTTGATGCCCCCATAAAAACTTTAACACCACAGTACTTCTTCGCATCTAAACGTTTTATTTGTTCTAAATTATCTTCGGTTGCCCCTAAGTAAAAACTATAGTTTGCCAGCGAGCTTCTAGACGCAATCGCGTATTTCTGTTCAAGAGCTTCAATGGTTGTAGTCGCAGGGCTTACGTTTGGCATTTCCATATAGCTGGTGATACCACCTGCCACAGCAGCTCTCGATTCTGAGGCTATATTCCCCTTCTGTGTTAAGCCGGGCTCACGGAAATGTACTTGGTCGTCTATCATTCCAGGGAGTAGAAAATAACCTGTCGCATCCACAATATTGTCATTTGGCTGCGCAGTTATTGAGCTTGCAATTTTGTTTATTCTGTTATCAACGATAAGTACATCACATTCTTGTGATTGATTCTCGTTGACCACAATTGCATTTTTTATCAGTGTGTTTTTCATATTGTAGGGACCTATTTGTCAAGTTTGGCTTTGCAAAGGTTACATAAGCCAGGCAACTCTAAGCGTGCATTTGCAGCTGAAAATCCAGTGCTTTCTACCGCTTTAAATAGATGCTTGGCAGCCTCTTGAACAGAATCTATTTCTTCTATTTGATGGCAGGATTTGCAGACTAAGATCACGGATAGATGGTGATGGCACGCACCATCTAGACTCTTACAGGCTATATATTTATTTGCAGAATGGATCCGGTGTGCCAGATTGACTGATTCTAAGAATTCAAGAATGCGGTACACGGACATTGCTAGAATAGGAGAGTTGGTGCTTTTATTGTATTTGCTAGTAAGTTCATACGCTGATAGCGGCTCGACTGTTTGCAATAATATTTCAAGCACGCCCTGTCGTTTTTCAGTTAAACGCAGCCCTAACGATTGGCATTTTGCTTGAGCCTGTTTGAGAATAAAGTTTCGTTGAGTTTTGTTCACGGCAATGACGACATAATCCATTCAACTGTTGATACAATATAACATATCAAGCATAATTGATACAATATAACATTTATTGGAGTCGTTATGTCTAAACTATCAACAATATCCTTGCTCGTTGCTGCACTGTTACCACCAAGCCTTGTAGCAAAGTCTATAGAAGGTACAGTCGTCAATAAAGCTGGTAAAGGGATTGCAAATGCATCAATTGAGGTCGAAGGAACTGATATTCGCGTACTCACAGATAACAATGGTCATTTTCAAATTTCGGGTGTTGGGCTTGGAAATAAACAAATCCATGTAAGAGCACCTGGTTTTGCTCATCTGCATAAGGCGCTCACTCTGGAGCAAGGTGGCGTTAAAAACGCAATGCTAATGTTAAATCGTTCTCCAATAGAAGTTATAGATATTGTTGCTACTCCTGTACATATGTCAGCGATGGAATCGGCAGTTCCAGTTAGTGTTTTGTCAGGTGAAACATTGCGTCGACAGCAAACCGCTACACTAGGGGATAGCTTAGAAAAACTGCCTGGCGTCAATACAAATTTTCACGCCAAAGTAGCAAGCACACCAATTATTCGAGGTTTGAGTGGCCCGCGAGTGTTGGTGACGCAAAATGGATTAGATGTCAGTGATGTATCTAGAGTTGGTCCTGATCACTCAGTCGCCTCCGAAGCTTCAACGGCTCAACAAATCGAGGTGTTGCGAGGACCTGCAACTCTTTTTTATGGTAGCGGTGCGATTGGGGGAGTGGTTAACGTCGTCGATACAAGAGTGCCAACCGATAATACAACTCGCGGAGAATGGAATCTGGAAAGTAACTCTGTTGATGACCAAAATACAGCCTCGTTTAATGCGACATCGGGTATTGGTTCTGTGGCCTTATATGTTGATGCATTCTGGCGAGAATCTAATGATTACGAAGTACCTGTTCCTGCTGAAATTCATGAGCATAGTGAAGGGAATGACAATGATGAACATCACTATAAAGTAGCAAATAGTGCTGAAGAGTCTGATGGTTTTACTGTTGGCTCAAGTTACTTATTTGACCAAGGTTATGTCGGTGTGGCTGTTGAGAAATTTAACCGCAAATACGGCATTCCGGGGCATACGCATGGTGATGAAGAAGCACATAATGAGGCTGAAGAGCAGGTTTTTGCCGACTTAGCACAAACAAAAGTGCAACTATTAAGCGAGTACAAGTTTAACAAAGGTTGGCTTGATAAAGTGAATGTGCGTGCTGGTTTTACAGAGTATGAACATGCTGAAGTTGAGCACGGCATGATTGGAACAACATTTAAGAATGATACCAATGAGTTAAAGGTTGATTTACTACATCAGCCTCTGTCCGCTTGGACTGGTGGCGTAAGCTTACATTACAAACACAGTGATGTTGAGGCTCAAGGTAGTGAGGCGTTTACGCCGCCATCTGATACCCAAACACTTGCGATAGGGGTAATGGAGGAAAGGCGGTTTGGTGATTTTTTAGTGCAGTTAGGTGGTCGTATTGAGCAAGTGGAGATCACCGCAAGTAATGTGCCTTTACCGAGTATTGATGCCCACTCGCACGATGCTGAAATGCATGACCACATCGGTCACGATTCAGAAGCAACAAAGGTATATGCGGTTGAGCATCAGTTTACCCCTGTCAGTTTATCTTCGGGTCTTGTATGGGACTTTGCGCAAAATTATAACCTGGGGTTATCTGTTTCACACTCTGAACGCGCTCCTTCTTCATCGGAGTTATTTTCCTTTGGTCCTCACATAGGAACTGGCACTTACGAGGTAGGAGCGTTGTTCAAAATGGATGAGCACGGTCATTTTGAACTCGATGAGCAAGGCATAGCGCTAGAAAAGTCGCACAATATTGATATTACACTGCGAAAAACCCAAGGTGATATAGGCTTTATTTTTAACGCTTTTTACAACCAAGTAGATAACTACTACTATCAAATAGAAACTGGGTTGTACGCCCAGAGCGGCCATAGTCACGACCACAATCATGAACATGAGCACGATCATGCTTCCGAATTACCTATTTATTTATTCAAGACAGATGATGTGGTTTTGCACGGTTTTGAAGCGCAAGTTGCTTGGCAATTGACCGACGAGTTGAAAGTTGATGTTTTCTCTGACTTTGTGCGCGCCAGATTAGAAGAAGGCGGCGATTTACCTCGTACACCACCTCTGCGCTTTGGATCGCAGTTAAGCTATCAGACGGATAATCTCAGTGCACATATCCACATTACTCGATATCAAGAGCAGGACCGGATTGCACCAGAAGAGACCGCGACCGACGGATATACCTTAGTTGATGCTAGCATCTCTTATGATCTTTCTGTGTTAAATCAAGATCTCTCTATTTATCTTAGAGGGAGCAATCTGACGGATACAGAAGCACGAGTACATAGTTCATTCTTAAAAGATATAGGCCCTCGTCCGGGACGCAGTTTCGCGCTTGGTATTCGCGGCTATTTTTAGTTTTAGCAGGTTAAACCATTGTGTACCTGCTGGTTAAAGCCACACAGGTACACAAGTCACTGAGTTGTACAACAACATAAATCTTATCTATATGTAGCACGAGATTATTACCGACACGACTACGATCAGCAGGAGAAATTATGGTTTCACGTCGAGGGTTTTTAAGGGGGGCTGGCACCCTCGCATTTATCGGCCTTTCTAAAAGCGCATTTGGCAGAGTGTCACTATTAGACTTTAACACAATGATAGCTGGGTATGGACCGTTGATCACCGACCCCAATGGTTTACTCGATTTGCCCCAAGGTTTCAGTTATCAAATAGTATCAAGCCTTGGAGATAAAATGTCCGATGGTTTTACTGTACCTGACAAAGCCGATGGTATGGGTTGTATTGCTTTAGATGGAGAGCGAGTTGCATTGGTCCGCAATCATGAATTGAAACCAACAGATTTAGCAAAAGCCGAGAACAGTATTCGCCAGCATAAAAGTGAGCTTGCTTTTGATACAAATGACTCAGGCATCGCACTT
The DNA here is from genome assembly GCF_022398435.1 of Pseudoalteromonas sp. Isolate6. Classification (NCBI taxonomy): domain Bacteria; kingdom Pseudomonadati; phylum Pseudomonadota; class Gammaproteobacteria; order Alteromonadales; family Pseudoalteromonadaceae; genus Pseudoalteromonas; species Pseudoalteromonas sp. Isolate6. Next base: position 39,319 of record NZ_JAKEVK010000023.1, read on the forward strand.
CCAGGTGGCACAAGTCATATTGTCTATAACCTAAAAACACGCCAAAAAGAACAAGAATATTTATCCTTGGTTGGCACTATTCGTAACTGCTCTGGTGGAATAACGCCTTGGGGGAGTTGGCTTACTTGTGAAGAAACAACTGCAACTAAAAATGATGGTTTTACACAAGATCACGGATATATTTTTGAAGTACCAGCGACTGCAAAGGGTTTAATTAAGCCACAACCTCTAAAAGCAATGGGGCGGTTTAATCATGAAGCTGCTGCTGTTGATCCCAAAACAGGTATTGTTTATCTCACGGAAGACCGGGGAGACAGTGTGTTTTACCGCTTTATTCCAAACGAAAAAGCAAAGCTCCACAAAGGCGGGAAACTACAAGCGTTGGCTGTGAAAGAAAGCCCGCAATTTGATAGTCGAAATTGGAATAAAAAAGCGATGCCACTTCATCAGGAGTTTATCGTTGAGTGGATAAATTTGGACGACCCGCAAAGTGCTAAAGACGATTTACGGATCCGTGCTTATCGAAGTGGAGCCGCGCTATTTGCTCGAGGTGAAGGGATCCATTGGGGTGAAAACGAGCTGTACTTTTGTTGTACCAATGGCGGAAAAAAGCAGCTAGGGCAAATCATGAAGTATCAGCCATCTGAGTTTGAGGGAACAGAAAAAGAACGTCTCAATCCAGGAAAGTTGTCTTTATTCGTGGAAAGCGCTAGCCAGTCTCTCTATAACTTTGGTGACAATCTTACCGTGTCGCCACAAGGACATTTAATTGTTTGTGAGGATCAGTATTCCGATGTTGTAGATAACTATCTAAGAGGCGTAACACCAGAGGGAGAACTCTATAATTTTGCACGGCTAGCTAAGCAAACTGAGCTCGCCGGTGCTTGTTTTTCACCAGACGGCAAGACTTTATTTGTTAATGTGTACTCACCAACGACAACATTGGCGATTGTGGGGCCATGGGAGCACTTTAATCAAGCAAAAAATAAAGAGCCTCTCTAATTTTAATTTGTTGAATTAGGGCTTGTTGATCTTTTCGCTATTTGGTTTATGTTCTCATAAGTGTATTTTGGTCGCGACGCTCAACTTGCTGCTGAGTAATCTAAGCAAAATTTAAATCGTGAAAGTGAGCTATTGATATTGATGCTATTATCAATGAGGCTCCTTTTCTTTACGTTGTCTTGTCGTCAAATTATCAGCCACAAATGCGCCTCGTTGTCCTCTGGTTTTTGCTGGCCCAACGGTACTATCTTTTAAAGTTTGTAGCTCAGCACTGGCATTTAATGCAGCACCAAAAATAATGATGTATGCACTCAAGTATAACCACATCATCATAATGACGACACCTCCCAATGAACCATAAGTTTCATTGTAAGAAGCGAACTGCGCGACATAATATGAAAATCCCAATGACGCTAAGATCCATAAGCCGGTTGCGGTAAACGAGCCGAGTGTTATCCAGCGCCATTTTGCGGCTCTGCGATGAGGCGCGTAACGATAAACAAACGCTAAGGAAAAGTGAAATAGTACCGCTAAAATAGACCAAGTAATTAGCTGTATTACAGAGTCCAGTGCTGTGGTAAATCCTACGAGGTTAAGCACAATCGGTAAAATTCCGATAATAGACAGTGCCACAATCGCGACGAAAATCGCCCCCACAGAAAACAAAAAGCGCACCACTAGCGCTTGCAAAAACTGCCTTTTATTGTGCTCATGATACGTAATGTTGCAGGCTGTAATCAACGCTTGGCAGCCTTTACTGCTACTCCAGATTGTTAAAAAGAGGGTAAAAATAGCACCTAGACTTAGGCTCGCCTGCGATTTTTGAGTGAGCGCCTTGAGTTGTTGCAACATAATTTCTTGACTGGATGCTGGTAAGAGCTCTATTAGCGGCAGTAGCTGATCAACCATTTCTGTAGGAGAAGAAAAATAGGCGTAGATAGAAACGACGGCTGCTAATGCGGGGAATATTGCCAGAAGGGCATAAAATGCCACTCCAGCGGCAACCAGAGATAAATTATCCTGGGATAAGCTGTGATATAGCCGTTTACTGACATCCCACCAACCGAGTGCTGGAATATCACTTGGCCTATCTGCATTAAAGCCATGTTTATGAGCTGCCATTGGTCTTTCCTAAATCAATTCTGGGCCTGTTGTTCTAAAGTGATATACAGCAAAAGGTCTGCCAATCTCGTTTGGCGTTATATTTGCTACTAGTTAACTCGTGATCTTGTCAATAAAAACCCAAAGAGTGCAATATGGAAATCAATAATCTTATTAAAAATCAAATTATTAATATGATTCAGACGGCAGCTTCTAGCGAAG